>JAEOSP010000349.1 GCA_016840305.1 Candidatus Hodarchaeota archaeon | reverse complement strand
TATTTCCCCTCTGAATCAAATACATCACAAAAATACCCCTCCCCATCTTCCACTTTCTCCCATGTCCTTACATATATTCTATTGTCTTCATCTAAAGTAAAATCCTGATAAGCTGAATGGAATTTAGGAACATAATAATTTCTTGTAGTGGGGGCGTCTTTTTTTCTCTCGTCAATCTCTTCTTGCGTTATTTCAACTGGAGTGTAATCCTTTTCTATTCTCTTTATCAGATTTCCCTCAGGATTTAAGACCTCAATCTGATATTTTTCGGATTTCCATACAATTATATTGTCAGAATTATCAATGTCATACCTTACAATAAAAGGAAATAGATTAGCATTTTGGGGGTCAGGCAGAGGAGAATCAGCAATTGTAAAGAGATGATTTAAGTTGTTATCGAATTTCTTTAACTCATATACTCGATTTTGCGGGTCAATCGTCACACCAAAGAATTTGCCTTTAGAATCTATACCGGTTCTGGCAATTCTTATTTTTGCCGTTGAAATACTTTTTATGAACTCTCCATCCTGTGAATAATAAGTGAAACGATTATTTGCTATATCATCAACGATTATTTCATTTTGAGAGGAAATGAACATGTCAATAGGCACATTAATTTCACCAGGCCCCTCTCCTTTTTTCCCAATAGTTCGTAAATATTCTCCATTTTTATCAAAAACTTTAATATGAGCATTTTTTATGTCTAATACGTAAATTTGTTCTAGGTTATCAACACCAATAGCTCTTACTTGAGAAAATATATATTCCTCTTCTCCTTCTGCTTTCCCTATGGATAATTCTTCCTCAACCGAAAACAAAGGTTCATTAGAGAGAGGCTCAATCGGATTCTTAACAATCGTAACTCCATCCACTTCCTCAATTGTCCCTCTCCACTCTGCTTTTTGCTGTCCACAGGAAGCTAGAATAATAAAGACAGGTAGTAATAAAATGATTGGATTGATATTAGTTCCGTTTTTCATATTCCCCCCTTCTTAGACCTAAATTGTATAAGGAAAATATTATATTTTCAACATTCGGGAAGTCAGGACTTAAGGGTTCCTGGCTTCCACTAACATCACTCTTCTCGACCCTTTCAACAGTGAGTGGAGTAGAATAGCTCAATCAACTCGACTAAATCAAAGAGATTTCTCAGTATCCGAGACGAAACAAAATGACTTTGTCATAATCTTTCCTATCGATAGCATAGAAAAGGTCACTAGAATCCATGCAGCGAACATCATAATAAAGATTTTCTCCGAGCTTTGTATAGCCTAAAAACTTCCCTGATGAATCGAAGAATTCAACTCCTAATTCCCGCATATCCTTTGATTTTCGAGTGCTAAGGAAATTCACGATATGTCCATCAGACAATTGAAATACACCAAGAGAATTTTGGTTTGATTTGCAAAAAAAGGCTATTCCTTGTCCAAATGACCTAAAATCGTACTCTTTATCCCTCTGCATACTCAACGCTTTTTTCACATTATGGAACACCTTAACCTCATATGGCTTTTTAATATCTGATTCCCTGCTTATAATTCTTGTTAATTCTTTATTTTTATAGGCAAAAATCTGATTATCATAAAAATGTTTTGTATAAAGGATATCTCCATTACTTTGAAAAAAACAATGACCAGGAATACCACCTAGGCTCTGTTTTTCGAATTCCTTATTATCAATAAATTCATAATCTATGTATGATTCCTTTATATTCCAATCCGGACCAAACTCATGGAATAATTTTATACTATTGCTTAACTTACCGAAGAATACATAATTTTCGCCGGAAACGAATAATTTGGATGTACTAATCCATGAACCCGCCATTATATCTTTCGTAGTTTTTATGAGCTCGCCCTTATCTGAATAGATAGAAACACGGGCTAACATGTTATCAAAGACAATCAAATCATCTTGAACGTTTGTAGTAATAACTCTTATGTCTTGAAACTCACCTGGCCCCTGTCCTTGTCTACCAATGGTCAATAAATGCTCTCCTTCTTTGTTGAATTTTCTTATTTCGCACAATTGTCGGTCAGCGATATAAATATCGCCCTTACTACTTACGGTAACGTCAGAAATATATACGAACAGGAATTCCTCTGGCCCGACTAATTCTCCAATCTGAGCTACTTTGGTGAGTGTAACATTGGCTTTTTGTTCTGAATCCCAAATCCCTTCTTTCGGATTTCTAACATAGGTCACTCCATCCACTTCTTCTATCGTGCCTTTCCACTCTGCTTTTTGTTGTCCACAAGAAGCTAGAAAAATAAAAACAGGCAGCAACAAAATGATTGGATTGATGTTAGTTTTGGTATTCATATTCCCCCCATTCTTAAACCTAAATTGTATAAGGAAAATATTATATTTTCAAACTTCGGGCCTATCAAGGGCTTCGGGGTCACTGGCTTTCAGTTGGCTCATTGACTGTTATCTTTTCTACGGATTGATTCCTTCACAGCTGCTTCAGCGTCCAATACTTTAAAGCTCTGCCAAATATAGGCTGTTTTAACAAT
>JAEOSP010000348.1 GCA_016840305.1 Candidatus Hodarchaeota archaeon | reverse complement strand
TTTATTCTGGTTGGAATCAATCAGATTATGATGTAAACTATCATACGGGTGTTTGTTTAGATGTACCTATTTCTAAGGACAACGCAATTTTTGATGATTATCTAGGAGATACAAGAAGGATTCGCTGGATAGGTGGACCTGATCTAGTATTACCCGATCATAATGATAACGGTAGAAAAATAGACGTACTTGCTAGATTCCCTGAAGAAGAAATATCTGATAATGAAACAACGAAGATACATTATTGGAAATATGTAGGGGGTATTAGGGGTTTGATTAAAGCTGCATTTTTAAAAGGCGGTGAAACACATTATTTCGAAAACCTTGGAATACTGCTGAATATGAATTGTTACGCTGGTGACTGGGATAAGACACATAAAATTGTAGAAACAAATTTTTCTAATAAGCCATTCATGACGACTGATACTTATCCAAATACAAACGAAGGAAGAATGGTCAGATCAACAGGGCATCTTGAGCATAACGTGTGGTTTGATGGAGATATTGGAGAGGTATTAGACGACTATGAAAACAACCAATATGAGGGTTTTTACCGTTGGAAAAATATCACACATGAGGATGAAACAGCACTAGATGAGTTTACTTATAACCATTGGATAATTCGAAGGAGCATTGCATGGGCTGCAAAAGTACCCGATAGCGATCTTCCACCAGTTTATGGTACATCAGAGGTATGCGACATCGACCCTGAAGAAGTACAATCTAGTAGTTTTACAATTAAAGGTAATGCTAAAACAGAGGCGGGAGTTACAACACTTGATTTGTTTTACAGGTTTTCAGCAGACGGTGAGTCATGGAGTGAATGGTCACTGCATAGCATAGACGCTGATGAATCAGATGGATGGTCATGGGAATTCGATTCACCTCAAGGACCGGGTTATTATGAGCTCTATTCTATAAGAAGTGTTGAACACGAAGGATCCATTGAAACTGAATTAGCGCCACCTGGGCCAGATGCAAATGTCTTTGTAGAGGTTGATTGAAAATGAAATTAAACATACTCGCAATAATCCTTGTCATAATTGTGATTATCAGTATTTCTACTAGTGCGTCTAAAATAATAAATAATATCAAAGAAAATAATCAAGATACAAATATTAACAATTACCAATGGGAAAAGATAGGAGAAGATGGGTTTGGTAGTATTTACAACAGAGGGCCTAGGGGTATTGAGATATTTAACGATCTTCTTGTAATTGGTACTGCAAACTATAACGAAGAAGGCGGATTTATATTTACTAAAACTTATATGATTCGTTTATTTTTATATGAGGCTTTTAGGAACTCAAGTTTTGGTGTCAATGCATTAAAAAGTAATGGTTGTGAAATCTGGTGTTATGATGGAGAAAATCTATGGCAACTAGTTGGTCCGAATGGTAGTGAACCTGCAGGATTTGGTAATAAAAATAACTTGGAAGTTGGCGTGTTAATTGAGTTTAAAGGATATCTCTATGCAGGTATACGAAATCAGTTAGAAGGTGGTCAGATTTGGAGAACCAATGATCTTGAACACTGGGAGAAAGTGTTAACAGGTGGGAAGGGGAACGTGTGGAACGCAGCTATATGGGACGCTGCAGTATTTAATGATTATCTTTATGTCGGAACAATGAATTTTGGAAACGGATGTCAAGTCATTAGAACACAAACAGGAGATGAAAATGATTGGCATGTCGTCGTAGGAGATAAACCGACGCCTGCAAAGGAAAAATACACGCCTGATGGATTTGGTACAAAAGCTAATTTTTATGCTTGGTCTATGTGTGTATATGATAACTGGTTGTATGTGGGCACAGATAACTTAGATGGCGGCGGTGAAATATGGAAAACGCATGATGGAGTAACTTGGAAGCCTGTTATTGCCTATAGAAATTGGTTTGCAGCTAAATTGCATGGAGCAAACTACCCAAGAGGTTTTGAAGGGGGCTTAACGAACTACCGCGGTGGTGTCAGAAACATGGTTGTTTACAAGGACGAACTTTATTGTGGTTTTGCAGGGGAAGATGGCCAAGTTGATATATCGCTTTCAAATATTGGCAGGTTACTATGTATTCGTCAGCAATTTATATTTCGTTTATTCCACCCGTTCCGCAGTATTTCTGCGTCTGGTTTAGAAATTTGGAAATATAATTCAACTATTGATAAATGGACAAGAGTAGTTGGCGGTATTGGACGGGAAAATAATAGTGGCGGTTTTGGCGATATCAAAAACGAATACCCATGGTCCATGTATTCGGATGAAGAACATCTTTATGCTGGAACAGTACGACTTCAACCGATTGATGTTTCAATTTTTAGAAATAAATTTAATTTAGCATTAAAAGTGAACACACCTATAGGTGGTGCTCAAATGTGGAGATATAATGGATCAAAATGGGAAAAAATCAATGACGATGGATTTGGCGATCTTTATAATTTTGGGATACGAGAGATGAAAATTTATAAAGATGATCTTATTGGCGCTACAATGAATCTTAAAACTGGTTGTCAAGTATGGAAGTACGACATTTATGATTAATATTATTGAAATGAAAATTAATCTCGATTAGGCTATAGGAAAAAACAAATTAATCTCCCATACTTTTTTTCTTTTCTCATTATTTTAACTCGAAGGAGACACTCGATCAACAAAGTATAAATAACAAAGTATAAATAGTTGGAAATTTAAATAATATATAAATTTAAATAATAATCCATCAAATGTATGGGATGAGCTAAATATGAATAAAAGTAATACCTTAAGTTTTGAAGCTCGAAGGAAAATTTACAATTTTGTATTAAAACATCCAGGTTTATATCTCAGAGAGATATCAAGAAAAATAGGTATTTCTTACGGAACAGTTAGCTATCATCTTTATCATTTAGAAAAACAAGAGCTCATATGTTCAATTGAACATAAATTTTATAAAAGGTATTATATAATACATAAAATAACGGAGAAAAATAAAGAAATCATAGGCATTTTAAGGGAGTCTACACCAAAAAAAATTATCATTTTTTTACTAGGGCATGCATGTGGCACTAGAGAGGAGCTTAGTAATGAACTTGAAAAAACCCCACAAACTATATCTTATCATGTTAATAGATTAGTAGAATCAGGCATTATTGAACCAGCTATTATTCGTGACGGGATGGTTTATTTACCAAAGAATAAAATTATTCTTGAACGCCGTCCCACGGGTTCTGAAATTTTATATAAGCTCAAAGAACCAGATATGATAT
>JAEOSP010000347.1 GCA_016840305.1 Candidatus Hodarchaeota archaeon | reverse complement strand
TCTAAGAACTTCTGCGAATGCATAAGTTACTAGTAAAAGATAACCTCCCTTAAACCTCAAACATAAAATACCTAATAAAAACCCAATGAAACCAGAAAATAGTACACCAGCCAAGATGCCTAATACTATGGGTACATTAAAATAAACAGTAAGAAGCCCGGATGTATATGCTCCTATTGAAGCAAATGCAACATGTGCAAATGAAAATTGTCCCGTGAAACCAGATAAAAGGTTCCAACTGGAGGCTAATACTATATAATGAAAACATATTATTACAATGTGCAATAAATAAGGCCCCGAGATAAAAGGCAATATTAAAGTAAATATAAGAAAAATAAATAACAATATTTTTCTTTTATTCATGCTTTTCTCACTTTCTCACCAAAAATCCCAGAAGGTTTGACCACCAATATTATCACTAATGCAATGAATCCTGTAACATTTCTATATTCAGGTCCTAAAAAGAGAACGCCCAAAACCTCTACAATACCAAGAATAAGACCTCCGAATAAGCTACCTGTAACTGAACCCATTCCTCCAAGGATAATAATGATCCACCCTTTCGTTAATGGTAATCCTCCAGAGGTCGGAGTTAAATAAAAAATTGGTGCAAGAAGCGCACCAGATATTGCAGCAAGCATACTACTTATCGCAAACGCTAGGTTATTAAATTTAGAGATATCTATACCCACAACAGAAGCTCCAACTTTCGACTGAGCAACTGCTTGTAATGCTCTACCAGTCCATGTCTTTTTTAGAAATAAAAAAAGAGCAATAAACATTAAAATAGTGATACCAAATGCAAACAATCTATTCCCAGATATAGATAAATCTCCTATTGAATAAATTCCAGACATATAATCTGGTGTTGATAAAGGAAGAGGCCCAAATATTAATAGACTTGAATGTACTAATATCATACTCAAACCGAGGGTAACAATTATTGCGTTTTCTGAATCAGATTTTCCTTTAATGATAGATACTTCATGAATAAGTATTTTTTCGATAATTGAACTAGATATAAAAACAATAATGGCTGATAATATTAATGATATAATCATGGGTAGTTCAAATAACATAGAAAAAACATAAACCAAATATCCACCCAACATATAGAATTCTCCATGGGATAAATTAAAAATTTTCATGACTCCATATATGAGAGTAAGTCCAACTCCCATCAAAGCATATATCATACCCATAATTAAAGCAATGATAATCTGGTAACAAAATATGCGTAAATCCATTTTTTCACCATAGAAAAAAGGGGATTATGGTAATATTATTTCACCAGTCTTAAACGTTTCAGGGTAGAGTATAATCGTATCTTCAAAATGTTGATTAAGTTCTTGGTATTGCACGATATATACAGGTTGGTCTACTTGGTGATGCGTTAAAATTGTTGGATCTCCTGTTGGTTCTGGTTCAAATTCTAATATGTATCTGCATCCTTCGAATGAGTTAGTTTCCAAAGCTTGAATTATTGCTTCTTTATCTGTTGATCCAGCTATTTCAATCGCTTCAGTAAGAGCGATGATGGAGTCCCATGCCATATCTGCGTCTCCTAAAGCAGGTTCGTTGTATTTTTCCAAGTACGCTGCATGTAATTCCTCCCCAATTGAAGTAAGTTTTGCACCTTTGTGATATGATGTATATGTTATTACACCGACCCCTGTTTCACCTAAGTTTTCCCAGAATCTTTCTGAATTATGAACTGCCCATGTTGTATCAAAATATGGTATACCTGTACCGGGTCCACATATTCCTATTTCATGTGCTTGTTCTATTATTAGAAGGGGATTATATGTATGGATACCTACTATTATGTCAAGATCAGGTACATTTTGTTTAGCCTCAAATAGATATGGTGTAAAATCGACTTCAGTACGATCTATTACGTATTCTTGAACTTTTACATCGGCATCTTCAAGGTATGGCATCATGATATCCATTAGCCCTGTTCCCCAATCAGTATCTTCTACAATCATAACTACGCTAGTAAATTCATTATCAATAACATAATTTGATGTTTTGATAGCGAATAGAGAACTAAAGGGACCAATA
>JAEOSP010000346.1 GCA_016840305.1 Candidatus Hodarchaeota archaeon | reverse complement strand
TTTCTAACGGATGTATTTCTTGTCTAGGTAACATAGAAAAACATTTGGCTCAGAAGTTAAATGCTTGTGGGTCAACTCCGTCATTACTCCCCAATGGTGACTTACTCATCATTCGAGATATTACTTATACATCAATACTATAATCTCTTAGTCCTATTTTTGTTCACTTAGAGAAGATAGATTTATCAAATTAGATGTGTCGATATACTCGATGCCAATCGATAAAAAGAAAATTGACGTATTAATGGAGGATATTGCTTTTCTTGATAAAAAATTGTCAAAAAAGAAGTTAAAAAGGAAAAGAGTAAACCTACCGAGTAGTAGCGGAGCATTATCTCCATTAAAAAAACCCCATCTTCTTGAGACAGAAAAACTGGTATATTTTGACATTTGTCACTATTTCAAATTAACTATGATATCCATCTCCCGTGCTGAAACTGCTTTAGAAATTTGGATAAAAGGTATACTTCCTCTCTTGTTACAAAGGTATATGGTAGAGATAGAGGAATGGGAGAGAATGTGTGACATAGGAGACAATAACCCAGAAATTCAACAACAACAAGAGGAGAGTTGGAAAAAATTTTATCATGAAATTATTAAACAAGGAAACTTAGATTCTGAAATTCTAGATCTTATCAATAAAGGAAAAAAGAAAGTAGATCAACTTGCTCAAAATCGAAGAGCAGGTTCTGATCTATAAGAAGACTACTTTTTCTGGTTAGGGGAAGGAACCAGAATGAGTTCATAATCTCTGGAGCCAATACCTTGAGCAAAAGCAGCTGCGAGTTGTGTTTCAGCAATAATCGGTCGTGAATCAGGGTCAACGAAACGACTGTATAATCCTAATTTCGCCCCATCAGCAGCCATAGCTTCTGGATTAGGTTCAATACGTCCACTAGGAGAATCAATACCTGTATCCGCAGGTGACATAGATACTCCTTGAGCTTTGGTTACAAGGTCTACGGATGCTTGATCAATGGCAATAGGATCATGAGAAAAGAGTATACCTTGGTCAGGAACTAAAGTATGACCCCCTGCTGTCATGCAATCACAATGACTCGTAATATCAATGGCGATATTGATATAGCGAAGACGATCAGGTTCGATACCTTTTACAACGCCACCAGCATTATCCATCATGCGTGTAACTTGCTCGATACTGGGAACACTTCTTCTCAATGCAAAAACACGTTCTTTCTCAATATCCTTACCATGATGACACTTTGAAAAGCACATTGTGCAAGCTATACAATTTTCAGGATTAAGGAGTATTCGGTTGTTCTCATCAAGAGATAAACATTCATAAGGACAGATTCGTAAACATTTGCCACAACCATCACAATTATCAGGATTCTTGACATAGATATTCGAACTACCGCCCCAGTGTGCGCTACCTTTTCCTTCATTACCCACACATCCTATTCCGAGTTGTTTGAGAGCACCACCGAAACCAGCGCCATCATGTCCTTTAAAACGCGATACTATGAGAACCTTATCCGCTGTACGCAATCCTCTTGCTAATGCAACCTTTTTGATATACTTTCCTTTTTCATTATTAACATAAAAGACTTCAGTACCGACTATGCCGTCATCCATAACAACAGGAGCATCCATAGCAGCAATATTATAACCATGGCGACTTGCTAGGTAAACAAATCCTGGACCATTACTCATTGTAAGCTCTGGGTTATCAGAATCCCATCCTAGGCCTACACCTTCACATACCCACGGGATTCCTCCAGCAGTACGTACTAAATCTACAACTTTTCGGATGTACATCGAACGTAGATGTCTGGTTTGATTACGAGAACCAAAATGAGTTTTGATGGCAACAATTTCCCCTTTATTTATCCAATCGTTTAGGCCTACCTCTGGTTGATTCCATAAGTGTTCAAGACGATCGATCATTGAATCGCCCATCGTTAAATCTTCGGTGTTCATCATATAAACTTTGGATTTTTCCATTTTTCTACATCCTTCATACAGGAATAAATGTATCTTCTTGAGTAATTGATTTGATAACAGCAACAACAAGATTTACTATATGCTGAACATCATCAATACTGATTACCTCATTTGCAGTGTGCATATAGCGATTTGGGATAGCAATTAAAGCTGTAGCAGCACCTGAAAGTTGGATAGCATTTGCATCAGTACCTGTACCCCTGTTCCATGCCATTCGTTGGTATGGAATTTCGTTTTTTTCTGCGATTTCCGTGATTCTTTTGAAAAGAATTGGATTGATATTAGGGCCTATAGTGACTATTGGGCCTCCACCTAGTTTAGTATTACCAACTTTTTTCTTGGATACCTCAGGATTATCAGATGCATGTCCTACATCGAAAGCGATACCTACATCGGGTAGAATTTTTCTTGATGCAACAAGCGCACCCCGTAATCCAATCTCTTCTTGGACGGTACTTACTCCGTACACACCAGAGTAGAAATTTTTATCCTTAGCAAGCTCTTTCATTACTTCAGCTACAATAAAGGAACCAATAGCATCATCAAATCCACTAGCAGTAGCAAAATTGTGATCACCAAACTTTTGATACTCATAATCAAAAACAGCAAAATCACCTACCTCTACCTTAGCTTCAGCTTCTTCTTTTGTTAAACAACCGATATCAATAAATAATTTTTCAATGTCTGGTGCTTTTTTACGATCTTCTGGTTTTATAAGGTGAATAGGCTTTTTACCTAGGACTCCAGTAATAAATTTACCCTTAGAAAACACTTTCACCCGCTTACCAGGGAGTGTAGAGGGATCGAATCCCCCAAGAGGTAAAAACCATAAAAAACCTTTTTTATCAATATGGCTAATTTGAAAGCCAATTTGATCTATATGACCTGCAAGCATTACTTTAAAATCGCTATCTGGATTGATAACCGAAAATAGGTTACCAACACGATCACTATAAATCTGATCAATATCATCTTTTAGATATTCTTTGATCACTCTTTGAGCGGAGAATTCATAACCTGTGGCTCTCGGAGTTGATATTATCTTTGCAAGAAATTCTTCATTTACTTTGTAAGACATTTTTTTACTTCCATTTGCATTAAAAATTATTGATAGGGATTAATGACTTTTAAAACATCATCAAAGTCAATCCCTAATTCTTTTACTTTAGTTAATGATGGACAACCTTTTTCTGACCAACCTCTCCTTATGTATACCTTATCTTGAAGTTTTGTATACTGATTCTCACGATACTCACGGAGTAGTTTGATTTTTTCTTCCGTACTCTTGCTAATGGGATCTACATCCATTATTTCCTTTAGCTGAGCATCATAACGATCAACTCGGCTTTGGTATTCTTCAATCGTTACGGGGCCCATAGCTCGGTAAGGAAAATTTGAATCATGTTCACGAAGACCTTTACCTTGACGTATATTGAAAATTCTCTGGAAGTTGTAAACACGTTCAGACATTCTGATAAGATCATCAGGAGTTGATTCGATTCCTGTAACACCACTAAAGTATTGAGCATACCAATTAACGTGTTTAGGAACCTTTGCGCGAGCATCAGGAAGGGTCAATGGTTTTTGTGGGTTTTCATTATTATCTGGAGGAATTACGTCATTCCAGGGTAGCTTACATAACCCATTTAAGCCAAACCAAGTTCTCCAGTATGGAAACCATGCTAATGCTTCTGCTTTGTCCTCGAATGTTGGTAAATTATTCCGTACCATATCCTCAAATATGAGCCAAGCCTCATCGTGTTGTGGCCCTTTCAATGCAAATCCATAACCGCCCTGTTGAGCCAAAGATTCTTTAGTAACATACTCTGAGAATTCTAACCCTTTGTGTTCCATACCTATGTCCTGAAGAAACTGTGGATCAGCACCATATTCTTTTTCAAAATGTGCTTTCATTATACGAATACCTTGGCCCACAATTACCCCGAACCCCTCTCCACGTGCCATTTGATGAATAAGTTCTAATGCTTCCATTCCTTTTCCGAAGCTTAAATCCAATCCACCTGTATGTTCTTTATTAATTATTCCAGCTTCAAAGCATTCCATTACAAATGCGATTGAAGTACCAATAGATATGGTATCCAGTCCATAGGTATCACAATAGAAATTCGCATCCAGGACAATTTTTGGATCCCAAACACCCCAATTAGACCCACAACCAGCTATTGTTTCATATTCTGGGCCGTCAACGAAAACTTCCTGACCCTTAAATGGCCCAGTTAAAACCTTGTGGCCTTTTGAAATATGACTACATGCGATTGTACAGCCTATCCAACATCCATCCGCTCCTTTACCTGTATCCGTATAGATTTTCCTAAATACTTCTCGGGAGTACGGGAAGTGTTCTTTATCTTTCAAAGTTTTGTGAGCTCCAAATCTGAAATTCTCCGTTGGGAGTAAATCAAACTCGTTCATGATTTCAGGGAGATGCCCTGTTCCTACAACTCTCATTTCATTCTGTTGTGGATCATTTGTAATAATTTCAAGATTGTGCTCTTTACCAGCATCCTTTCCCTCTGGACCTGCAGGATTATTGATTTTCGCGTTTACTCTAGGTGAACGAACAACCAGAGCTTTTAATTTTTTATCAGCAAATACAGTCCCAATTCCACCTCTACCAGCCTGTTTATAACTAGCCCATTCACGTTTCTTATTATACCACGAAAAGTTAAGACATCCAATTTTCGTATGCTTAGCACCTTCGCCTGTAGATACAACCGATACACGAACCTTTTCTCTCTCACTTGTATCTACAGAATAATGGTCCGTAAGTTGTTGAGTTAGTAAGTGTGCTTCATCGGGCACATTAGTTGCTTCTTCGACACTAACAGTTCCCTCATCGCCGTTAATGAAGATAATTTTCTCAATATCTGCTTTTCCTTGGATTTCTAAGGCATCAAAACCACTAAATTTTATATATGGACCGAAATATCCTCCTACATTAGAATCAATTATTTGATCAGTCAGTGGAGATATTGTTGTGACAATAGACTTTCCTGAACCTGGATAGTAAGTACTACCTCCAAGAGGACCTGATGCCACGCAGATCTCATTTTCTGGATCGTTCCATTTTACAGGACGATCTTTTGGTAATCCATTCCACATAAGAAACAGATCAAATCCTTTTCCACCAATGAATTTTCGCTTCATTTCTTCCGTTACGGGTTTTATTTTAATTTCATTATTAGAAAGATTAATGTAAAGGGTTCGATTGGCATAGCCTTTATCTACAGGATGCAAATCGTATTTTAATTTGTTCAAGACAGCCATTTGGTCAATCCTCCATTTCAAATATTCTTGTATCTAAGAAACGTATCAAAGAATAGCTACTGGTTTGAATCTGCAAGGTGAAAAACAGCTTTATTTTTTTTCTCTACCTGCTAATCTTCTCTCAGATTAATTTTTGCTACTACCTGCGTATTAATCAACGAAAGGGTTTAAGACTAAAGTCCAGCAAGTCCATGTTTTATTAAAATCTTATTAACCTCTAAGCTGCTGATCATTCATCTCGGTTCATAACTAACCGCCCCCGATTGGAGGAACTACAGTAATAACATCCCCATCTTTCAAGGGTGTTGTTAAACAAGTTTCTGAATCCGTATCTTTACCGTTTAATAAAATATGAAAGTGACTTTTTACAGAACCTGTTTCGACAGTAGTTAAATGTTCTATCAGAGATTTCCCAATTTTTTGTTCAAGATTTTTAAAAAATTCCTTTATAGTTGTTCCTTCTGCCAAATATGAGCTCCCTCCAGCCCATTTTTCAAGGGGTCCAAAAAAAATTATTTTTATCAAACCAATCACAGCACATTCTTGGAATTTTTTCCTAAAATTGGGATTGTTATTATGAAAGTTCTTCCATTTGCATTAACAGATATTTTCCAACCATGAGCTTCAATTATTCGTTGAATTATCTTTAACCCCAACCCTTCCTTTGAGAAATCCTCTTTAAACATTTTACCCCGAATTTCTGGCTGGATAGGTTTTCCATCATTCGCAATTCGAATTTGGACTTCGTTTTCTTCAATTTCAGCAGTGATATCTATTTGTTTTGGATTTGAATGAAGCACTGCGTTTTCAAGAATGTTTTTTAGAACCTGATATAATTTTTCTCGATCAGCTACAACAGGCGGTAGATCAATTATTTTTACTTTCACAGATGAAGGCACAACTGCCTCTGAGACTTCTTGAAATAATTTATTCAGATTTACTGTTTTTTTCGAGCCAATGATCAATCCTGCATCAGCTAAAGAAACGGAACGATTGAGTAAAGACGATATAAGATTTGTGCGACGCCTGAGAAGATCAATGTCCCTTTTATCACAGTCCTTTTTTCTATCAATGAGATCCAAAGTAGATTGAATCAATGATAATTCATTACGTAAATCATGGGATAAAGTATGAGCAAAATTGCTTAATTCTTGCCTTTGAGAGTCAAGTTCTAGATTTTTTGTTACAAGATTTTGATGAAAATGTTCACCGATAAGAAATTGGCGGTACAAACCAATTGTTAGTAAAATTGCTGCAAATAACAGGAAAGCTGGAGTGAAAGTAAAAAAGAATTGGTAGAGGTTATCTGGATAAAAATCACTCGTCAGTATAATTTCAAGTTCATCAAAAATTTCGTTTAGTGTTGTAGGTAATGTAAATGCTAAACCAGAAATAACCCAAGGACCAGCTCCCGTTTTGAGAGTTTCTGTTCTTCTCATGCCCAGAATGACTAATAATATTCCCCCAATTATAACTAAGAATGTTAAAATGTTTGAAGTAAGCCAGAAAAGATGATTAGGGTCAATTTGGGTTGTCGTTAAGCTGAATAAAGTATGCGAGTATGCTTTAAATTTTAAGATATTGCTGTAAACCAAGAGATTCATTGTTATAACACCGTTAATGATAGTGTACTAATAGCTAAACTGCGGACTCCAATTATTAATACTCCGCTTGAGGAATTTAAATAATTGCCATAACTGAATTTATCGGATAGGAAAAAACTGGTTAAGTTTTTTAAATCACGTATTTGATAAGAAGGAAAGTTGAAAATCATGAAACAGACATTTAAATATGTGGAGAATAAAATTCGTCAGAAAACATTCGGTGTTCTCAGTACAGTAAGCCCCAAAGGAAGGCCACATTCAACTGGGATATTGTATGGTGTTTCTCCACCCGAATCAAAATTTGCTCTATACGCAGTCACAAGCAAATCTTATGTTAAGGTGAGGAATATTAGAAGTAATCCCTTTATCTCTTTTCTCATACCTTTCCCCCATTACTATATCCGTTTTGCCCCCTCATTGAGTGTCTATTTTCAGGGGGAGGCCGAGCTGGTTCCTCTTGAAAATCCAGAGCCTAATGAAGTGTTTAGAAAAGATAGATTCCTTCGAAGGATGCTAGAGGGAGCTTTACAATCTGAATGGCAGGATTCAATGACTTTCATTAAAATTAAACCAAGTAAAAAGATTATTTGTTATGGATTAGGAATAAACATTTTAAAATTACGTAATAGTCATGCAAAAGGTCAATATTCAGTTATCATTCCCAAAGATAGAAGGAACGAAATTTCACACTAAGGGGAAAAGAAAAAAAGGAAAATAAGAGATCATAATCCCTTAAAAATTCTTGCGATGTCGTTTGCTACGTCAGTTGTAGAACTTGATCCTCCCATATCGTAGGTACGAACTTTTCCTTCTGCAACATTCTTAGCTATAGCTTTCTCAAGTTTTTCTGATAAGTCAGTTCTCCCTAGCCATTCCCACATCAATGCAATCGATTTCAAAGCTGCAATTGGGTTTACTTTATTTTGACCTGCATATTTAGGAGCACTACCATGATTAGGCTCGAATACTCCCATAGTTTTGGAAGTAGAAGCAGAAGCAGCAAAACCAAGTCCTCCTGTTAACATGGCTGCCTGATCAGTAATAATATCTCCAAACATGTTAGATGAAACTATAACTGAATAAGACTCAGGACGCTTAATAAGCCACATTGCAGTAGCATCTATATTTTCATCCCACCATTCAACATCTGGATAGTCCTTTGCTACAGCTTTAGCAATTTCTAGGAACATTCCATCAGTAGCACGTATAACATTTGCCTTATGAACCACAGTTACCTTATTCCTACCAGTTGTTTTTGCATATTCGAAAGCTTTCCTTATTATTCGTTCACAACCATTGCGAGTGAACACTCTACAGCTTATTCGGATATCTTCATCAGCAGTGCCTGTTCTTTCTTGAAATTTCTTGAATCCTTCAATATTTTTTAACTCAGGAATCAACGACTCAAATTCAAGTCCTGAATAGAGACCTTCAGTGTTCTCCCTAAAAGTTACGATATCTATGTTGGGTATACTCCCATCAATCTTACGAAAGTTAAGTGGATTTCCTTTGTAGCTTTTAGAAGGACGCATGTTACTATATAGATCGAATACCTGCCTTAATCGTACAATTGGAGATCGGTAAGTTACACCAAATTTTTTCTCAACTTTCTGAACACTTGGATCGGATCGGGGTTTGCTTGTAATAGCTCCGAATAGAGCAGCATCGCATTCCTTTAATGCATCAATTGTTCTTTGGGGTAAAGGTTCCCCTTCAGCTTCAAAAATTTTAAACCCTATATCAAGAGGGATATATTCCGCATCGAAATCAGCTACGTCCAAAACTGCACGTGAAGCTTCTAATACATCGACCCCTATTCCATCTCCAGGTAAAAATGCAATTTTATACTTTTTTGTCATAATCTTTTCCCTTTACTATTTTTTTTGATTTCTTTCTTCATTTCAATCCTAAATGGCTTCTCAGTGTTCCATAATAAATAAAATCAGCTCTATGAAGGAGTTGTGCTTCTTTACTTCGAAATAGAGCATTCCCCTCTGCAGCATGAGTAAGAATAATGTGACAGATTTCATCTGGAAATCCATGTTGCTTTGCTACCATCGCTCCATAGCTTGGATGACGAAAACGTCTGAAGTTATCTGTATCTTTGGAGTACGTTCCATCATCTAGTAATTCAGATTCAGTGAGTTTGGCTACATCATGGAGGATTCCCCCTATAATTAAATGATCATAATTAATTGGAATACCCATTGCGGATTCAAACGTTTTTGCAGCGTCTAAGGCTATTTTTGTCACATAAAATGTGTGATGTGCGAGGGTATATTTAGGATCAAATTCCATATTTAAAGTAAAGGGCATAGACCAGTCATTCCAACCTTTTCCACCGTTACCTTGTTCCATCAGCTCTAATATAACATTATAGGTCTTTTCAATAAGGTCTTTATCAGAAACTTGCTCTAAAAGAGATCCGAACTGCTCTTCGATATATTTTCTTCTATCTGTCATTATTTCCAAATCCATCATTACGATTAAACAGACACTTCTTAATTTCAGCGATTGATCCTGTATAGTGAGTTATTTTTACTCATTCTACGAATTTGCCTTAAATATTTTCAGCTGTTAAGGTTTATCTTGATTTTTCGATTTTGCTAAAATGGTTGATACTTCTTGGATTGAGCTAATTGAGCCTAGATAGTTAGGATGATCAGAAATAATAGTTTCTAGATCCAAATACTTAGTGTTTTTAATCCAAATAGCTTTTATTCCGTATTTCAATGCTCCATATACATCCGCTTGGATATCATCACCGATATGCAAAATTTCACTGGCATTATAGTCAGGAAATGAATTTTTCATAACATCAAATATTTTTGAAGAAGGTTTTTTATAACCAATATCAGCGGAAAAAATAATTTCTGTAAAATATTTTTTGAAATTGTAAAGTTCTACTAATTCCCATCCGTTCTGAGACCAGGAATGATTTGAAACAAGCACTAATTGCATACCATGATCCAATAAGAACTGTAAAGTATCATATACACCTGGAAATGGTTGAACTAGATGACTAACTTCACTAAAATAAGATGACATTATGGTAAATGCTAGTTTTTTAAGTTCTGGATTAATCTGTATTTTGTTCGTTTTCCAAATTTCTAGGATAATCTCATCATTACGGAATTCTTCTTCTGAAAAATAATCACGCATTTTTTCTCTCACAATTTGCTGATATTGGCTGTAGACAGTTTCGAAAGGGATATCAGGAACAGTTACTACTGATTTCAGTGCTTTATCTAAGGCACTGCGTGAATCAAACATTTTAGCTTCAAAATGTACAAGCGTTTCAAAAAGATCAAGAGATATTATTTTGATATCTGACATACAAGCACATCATTAAGTAAAAGAGTTCTACTAAGAGGGAATATGACGATATTTCAGGTAGGAAAGGACTTCATAGAAATATTTTCCCCCAAAAATTCCAGAGGTTTTCAAACCACCAAGATGAGGATAGAAATCATCAAAATGAAGATGATCGGTATTAATTGCTACACCAGGAGCTTGAATTTCATCAAAAAATCGATTGGTGATTACTGGATCATCAGAGTAGACAGAAGTACGTAGTCCATAAGGGGAATCGTTAGCTTGAGTAATTGCCTGATCAAAATCCTTAATTTTCATTACGGGTAATACAGGGCCAAAAGTTTCATGATACCACATCTTGCAACTCAAATCAACATCTGAAAGAATAGTTGGTTTATAAAATAGTCCTGCCTCATCTCTCTCACCAGCGAAATTCATTCGATAACCACCTGTTTCTAAGTTAGCTCCCTTTTTCAGAGCTTCATTTGTCATATCAATTATTTGATAAAGAGCGCGTGTCCCTATTAGAGGGAGATCAGTATTTGGATCTGATGGAAGACCAGGTTTAAGTTTATCAGCCTTTTCAGATAAGATACGAATGAAGTCATCATAAATCTCTTCGTGTAGAAATAACCTTTTAGCAGCAAGACAGATCTGACCACTCCCAAAGAATCTTGCATGAATAATATAATCAGTAATTTTCTCAATGTTAATATCTTTCCAAACTAAACTGGCTCCTGAGCCAGCAAGCTCTGGAACAAAGTGCATCCCACGTCTTACCGCTTTACTCATAAGCCTTAATCCAACATCAGAATCGCCATAGTAGACCATGGCGTTTAAAGGAGATTCATTGACCATATAATTTGCAATAGGTCTTCCAGAACCTATTACAGCTTGGAAAGCACTTATTGGATAATCCATTTCTTCCATTACATCTTTTAGAACATATGCCAATTCCATATTCGTGAGAGGTACTCTAGTTGGGGTTCGTGTAACTGTGGCATTACCAGCAAAGTAGGAGGAGAAGATGGCAAGAAATCCTAATCCAAGAGCTGCATTGTAAGGAGGAAATATGCCAACAGCTCCAAAGGGATAACGATGTAGAAAAGTTTGTTCTCCTTCTGTGGCACATGGAATTTCTTTGGAGATTAGACGTGATGATGCAAACTCAACTAGATCCTTGTTTAATGCTTTAAAGACATTAGTTGCTTGCCAATCAAATAATTTAACTGGTGTACCCTCTGCAATTGCGATAGACTTGAATTTTTCATAATTATTCCACATAAACTTTGACATTACAGACACGCTCTCACCCCGATCCTCTAATGACAAACCTTTACCGTTTTTATTCAAATCACGATGCATAAGATGTTTTATTTTTACTGCTTCATTCACAGCTTCAGCTGTTTCAGAAACTCCTCCAATAGTAAACTTAGCATATTCTATGTCGGCAATTTCAGAACTCTTTGCTTCTGGATAACCGTGTACACGGATATAATCTTTTAAAAGACGGATCTCTGGGGATTTTTCTGGGAGGAAATTAGTGAATCTTCGTGAAAGAATTTTATTCAGCGAACTTTGATTTTCCAAAGCAGAGGCATAGAGGATTCTTGGGTCTGAAATGGTTTTTTCAACATTTGGAAAAGAACCCATTCGTTTACTATCTTCGACAATGTTACCCTTAATCAAATGACCAAAAATTTTCATATGTAATAAAACTCCAAATTATCCTATTTATTGCAAAAGAGTTTCTGCTGAGAATTTAAACATCCTTGCGAACCTCATGAGTAAATCCATGTCATCTGTAGATATTTCAACCTTTTCAGCCATCATAGCCTGCATAGCATCCATTTCACCCAAAAGAATTTGTCTCCAGATATCGGAAGTAGTTTTCACGGTCATAATTGCGTTTTCTGATCGACCTTGTTCTACCCTACACTCTTGATTTTTGATCTCTAAGAGCCAATTATCAGAATCCGAAAAATCGAATTGAATTAAGGCTGCCACTCCTTTCGCCCTGTCAACACGAAATCCCTTGGGAATTCGACTCATTAAGGTTGAGAAATCAATATCAACTGGTAAACCTATCTTGGTTCTCCCTCTTTTCTGTTGGATATAAACTTCCCGTTGAATCAGAAATCTCATGATCTCACTTGTTCCTCCTCCAATCGTACCCAATCTAGCATCCCGATAGAATTTTTCTATTCCTGAAAAATCTTTGACGTATCCTTCTCCACCCAGTATTTGAATAGCCATATCAGTTACCTTAACAGAAGCTTCTGTAGCGAATAGTTTTGCCATCGTTGCCTCTTTAGTTGCTGGTAGACCGTTTTCTATCATACGGGCAGCTGACACAGTCATGAGTCTTGATGCACGCATAAGCATAGCCATATCGGCCACTTTAAATGATATACCTTCAAAACGAGATATAGGTCTTCCAAACTGTACTCGTTCCGTGGAGTGTTTAACAGCTACTGAAAAAGGTTTTCTCATGCAACCCAGTGCCTCTGCAGCTATTCCAACACGTTCAGTATCCAATTCATCCATTAAAACAAGAAAACCCTGGTTTATCTTCCCAAGTACATTTTCGGGAGGAACTTCAACGTTTTCCATCTTGAAATGAGTATTATGAACACCTCTTCTACCAAAAAGATCAAAATCCTTTATCACGGAAAATCCTGACCAGTTAGGTTCAACAATGAAAGCGGTCATGCCAGATTTACTATCAACAGTATCATCCGTTATTGTAAATACAATAATTTGGTCTGCAATTGAGGCATTTGTAATGTAACGTTTTTCCCCATTGAGAATCCACATATTCTTTTTCTTATCGAGATAAGCATTGGTTTTCATACCAGCTGTGTCGCTTCCGACCGAG
>JAEOSP010000345.1 GCA_016840305.1 Candidatus Hodarchaeota archaeon | reverse complement strand
TCCCAAAAATTTATTTTTAATTGATAGGATTCGTTTCCAACGCTATTATCAAAGTCATTCATTGAACCAGGTAAATATTCAATAAAACCATTATCATATATAACATCACCACTAAAATAAGATATGGATGTATGAGCAGGATCTGATAATTCATAGTCTTCAATGAAAATACCGATTGCATCCTTGGACACATCTGGTGCGTTGTGAACAACAGTATAGTTCTCTGCAGGAAAACCTGCGGTAGTTATATCCTTTTGGATAGCCCCATCATAAATATACAATAAATCGCTATGATCATCAACACCAGTGAAATTATAATTCGTATTTAATGCGAACATTCTATCGATTGTATAATTAAATTCGTTTTCAAAGTAAATACTCCGCTCTAAATTCCATAGGTTATAATCATAATAGAAGGTACAAGTATCTTGAACATGCATATCAAATGCAGTTGTCCAATCAATCTGATAGCTTGAAAACACATCACCGTTTTCTAATTCAGTTATAGACTGAATCGAAGAAGGCATAGAACCGTATTTAAAGTCTTCAACATCTTCTTTAGAAAGAAATTTATTGTAAACAGCAACTTCATCAATCTTACCTGTGAAGAATCGGTCGCTATGTTCAGAACCTCCAATAGTGAATGGACTTCCGACGGCTTGATCAATATCGTTTGCTACATTCCAATTAGGCATTGACCACCAAATAGTATTATTTGGGTTGCTTGGATCGCTTATTTGTACAACGTTTACTTCTGCTACACCTTGTTGATATCTAAAAGCTACAAAATACCACCCACCTGTCGTGGTTATTAAATTATTAGGACCAAAATCAGCATATGTGTCTCTTGATTCAGTATCGAGATAAATATGGATGTTGCCTTCATAGTTTACGCCCATTTCAAAGTTATCGTTGTGAGAATCACTTGCTTTGGCTACAATTACGTTTTGAGTTTGATGATTTGTTGCTCCTGTTGTTAGAGTACTAGGATTGATCCAAACACATACTGTAAATTCAGTACTTAAGTCGTTAAATGGATCTCCAAGATCCTCAAGGGCACTTGCATAACTAACAAAATCGTTTCCGTCAAAATCCAAACCGTATTGAACGATTCCATTAGTATCTTGAGGATCACCATTTACGACTCCATCAGGAGTGTTACCTGTTGAATCAGATACAGACTTTTCAAGATGTGCCAAAAATTTTAAACTTGGATCTGACAATTGCTTTTCTGGAGCTAAAGACTCATCTAAGTGGAAATCTAATCCTTGCCTAATTAATTGAGTTGAAGCTAATCCTTGTTCAAGAATCACTTGATATTCGTTTCCAACGGTAACAGTAAGAGTCATTCCCGCTTTTTCGCTCGAAAAATTGGTAGCATAATCTTTTTGTTCAATTTCGTCGTTGTTTTCGTTGTAGTAAAGAAAATATGTTTTGTTTGTGTTAGCCGAAATATCTGCTAGAAACGTTATTGTACAGGAATCAACAAAGTTACCCGTGGAAGTTACATTCCACATTTGCAGAGGTAATGGATCGCTCCATTCGTCGTTTCCTGTGGCGTTGAAACTTACAAGCCTTTCGGTATTTACATAATGTTCATCCTCTCTAAATGTAAAATACACATCAACGGGTTGATATCTATCAATCCCTTCAGTCTCTTCTAAAATAAAACCAATTCTGAACCTGTAAGTTTTATTCCACCAGAGAGATAAATCGTACTTATCATTTATTTGAGTAACATCGGATGTTTCAGGAAAGTAGTTATCTTCTCCTTCAAATTCAAGATGGTTAATATCCCCATCAGTAGTTGTATCACTGTAATCAACTCGATTTCCTTGATTTAAAAAAGCCATAGAAAACAGAGTAGTTGGTATTAAGATCGTCAGTAAAATCAGTGTCATTTTGATTTTTTGTTTTTTTCTAACATTCATTTATTAATTACCTATTACGTATTTTTTTTTTTGACGTTCTTTAAAACAAGAACTTTTTATTGTTATTAGTACCACTTTACATATTTAATTATTAGTAAAAAGAAATGTCTTAGAACTAATATTACGCAATAGTCTTTCTTTTTTAAAACTAAAAAATAGCTCGATAAAATTCGTAATTAGAAAATTTATGATTTAGAAATGAAAGTTAAAAATATGGTAAAGTCATTTTTTTGATTTTTTAGTCGATTTCAAACCTAAATAACTATTCTCAAGAACATCTAGGTATTCTATTAAAACTTGCTCTGCTTTAGATTTTTTCTCGTATTCAGATTTAATGACATTTAATAGGTATTTTGGAAAAATTAACTTTACTAGGAAGTCAGAAAGAAGGGCGTAATATTCGTTATTTCTATCGTCTCTGAAAACTAAGATCATTTGATTCTCCCATAATGATTTCAATATATCGTCAATATCTTCAACTCCCTTCTTTTTCAGTTTTTCAAGGTCATTCTTTGTTACAATTGCTGTTCTTAATAATTTTAATACTTCGTACGCCTGAGGGTCGCTAAGAATTTCTATAATTCTAAGATTGTCGTCCTCAGAAGGGTAGTAATTTTTAAAATATTTCTTTGATTCTGTCAAATAATCATCATTGAGCTGGGAGGGTAGTCCTCTATCGCTAGGTGATTTGTAAAGAAGTGTGGCAGGAACACGCATCACTAATAAGTCATTAGTTAAAAAGATCAATTCTGATGGCATTCCTTTTACTGAAGCTTCCTTAACAATATCTTTTTTAATTAGATCTCTGATAATTCCTTCCAAATCAACAAAACCTTGACGATATCTATCTTTAAGCCAAATCATTAACTCCGATTTAGAAACTACTCCTTCTTCTCTTAAGCGGTCGATGAGTAAGCGTTTCACTTCGTCCTGATAAATCATCACTAGTTGTTGTTCCTCATTTAAGGACGGATAAATCGTAAGTCTCCTGAATAGAGAAGGAATTAATTGCCTGTAGGTATCATCCTCAAGATTTTGTAAAACCGTTCTTGATGCGTCAGCTAAACCTCCCTCGTAAGTATCAGGATCGTCATCAATGTTTAACAGTAACAGTATGTAGAAACCTTTATCTGGTCCCGTGTAATAAGATGCGATGTTCAAAGACCCAACCATTAAACTAATCATTCCCGATTCTCCGCTGTACTCGTGCGTACTATACACTTGCATTAGAGTTTTATCGGTAATTACTAATTCTTCGGGATATTTGGCTAAAATTTCAGTGCCTATACGATCATCCCATTTCATGACTACTAAACCAACTGGCATATTTTCAGAATACCTCGTTTAAATCGATAGTTATTCGGTAATAATTATTCCTTTTCGGAGTAAATTTATATAGATTCTTCTAAAATTCAAATTTTTAACAATTTTATA
>JAEOSP010000344.1 GCA_016840305.1 Candidatus Hodarchaeota archaeon | reverse complement strand
TGGTGACAGTGGATGGAATAACATGGATCTTCAATTCAAACCCTAAAATGAGAAGAGCGATCGAAATGGGGTTTGAGCTATGAAAAGGGTACGTGTAATATTATCCGAAGAAGCTGAAAAGGTCTAAAAATACCTTAATGAACATGCATCGGAATCTAAAATTGAGAAATCAATATTGAATTCGATAAATAAGAAAGTTGAATTGATTAAGACAAATCCACATTATGGTGACCCCATTTCGAAATAACTAATTCCTAAAGAATATGTAGATAAGTACGGTGTAACATATCTATTTCGGGTAGGTCTATCGAACTACTGGAGAATGTTGTATACTCTAACTGAAGGTTAGACCGTTATCGAAATAATTGCCTTTGTTCTGGATGTAATTGATCACAAAGAGTACAATAAAAAATTTGGTTATAAAAAGAAGTAATTATTAAACATAAAAATGGCTTTTTTTTTACTTCCTTGATTAAAGGAGATCATGTTATTTCGGCTAAGTGCTTACTGACTATCTCAGTAACTGGTTAGTGAATAATTAATATTATTGGTTCTTCCATAAGCACTTAACAGAATAGAATATGAATGTAAAATACTGTAAATGTGTCTATCTATAGTAGTACACATATGAAGGTTTCTGTCCTACTATAGCTGAACAAATTAAAATCGATAGAACTGATACAATATTCATATCACCTTTATTCTTTCGATTAACGAAGCTTTGAATTTATAATAAAATAGGGAGGAAGGAGATGGCCAGACCCCCCTATTTTTTAGTGACTTTTTATTTAAGTGCAGAACATGATGTGTGTGCAAACATGGTTGACCTAATTATTCTTTACCTGGGTTCACATCCATATCTTGAATGTTTTATAAGACACATTCATCTGTTTCAGTTCATCGGTAATATGACTAGTCAAGTCCCTTTAGAAATTCCTCCACTAACACGAAAGCCTCGGCTTTAATTCTCTTTTGCTCCTCTAAATCCAAAGACATGAAATTGGCCACCCAGGCTGGCCCTTCAGCGTTTATATCCCGGAACCTCCTTCTGATTGCATTGATACCTTCTGCTATATCTGGATCGTCCAAATACGGTTTCACTATTGCAGCCACCTCTTTTGGATTGTCAAGGCATTGGCTTATGACCGAATAGATATCATAGGCATCCTTTTCCCTGTAAGCTATACCTAATACGATCCCCTTCATGCCCAGACTCCCCACAATATTGAGCATTCTTAGATCTTCAATCGCCTCGCCATTGTTAGGTAATATGCCTTTTATCTTTCTGGTGTAATTATATCGAAAGGCGATACTGCACCCGGGTACGATTCTTGCAGGCAAATCAGATTGCACTTTTGCATGCCTGTGCCTTCCCGAGCCTGGTGTTGGGGAGGTTAAAAAATCCACCCAGATATCATAATCATTGTGATTTTGAGGTGAGGGCACTGTTTTTTGGAAACTGAATAGAATCGGTCTTCCTTCTCTGTCCAACCGATTTCTGTATCCCCTTTTTTCAATAAGTTCTACAATACCTGTATAGGATTCTTTATCCACCTTCTCTGAATCAACAGCAAGATCAATATCTATAGAGCCGACATGTTTATAATCTCCTCTTCCGAATTCCTCAATTAGAAAATACGGAACCCATCCGCCCACAAGTACTATCGAGTCCTGATAAGAACGCAAGGTAACAGCAAGTTCTACCAATGCCGACATCGAAGCGCTTGTCAAACCTTCTGAATAGTCACCTGAGAGTCTTTGAATCATTGTTAAAACCCCATTTGCTCGTTTCTTAAATGTTCTGCCTGTTCTCTGCCACGCATCGGATAATTAAACAAGTCCAGGTAAAGCTGTAGGTTGGAAACCATGGTAAGCCCCTTAATTCTTTGTGTGTCATACAGAACGCCGTAATCTGAGGGTAAGACCAGATATAAATTTCCTCCGAACTCAACTGGTTTCAATTTTAAGGTCTTAACAAATACATCTGCTTTTCCCCTGATATACATGTAAACATCGGTAGAACGAACAAATGGAGCCACCAATGATGCGGCAGCTCCTAGGGTAAGTGCATATTGCGTCGGTGAAAGCTTACTCAAAGCTATAAAAATATCTTTCTGTTCCTTGTCCGGGCAATAGTAGCCTGTTGCAATCTGTTTATCAAATCTATAGACTTTCACCCAATCATCTAACAGTTCTTTGGGTTTTAAAAGGGTGATTGCACCGCGCCTCTTGTCCACAAATCCTTCAGCTTCCAGTTTATTTATGACCTTGTATGTTTGACCAAGACTCACATTCGCCTCCCCTGCCAACTCTTCTATTTTCCACTTATGATCAAGCTTAGAAAACATTTTTCTAATAATCCATGTGGACTTCTCTGTAAATAGACTCTTTTGCAATCTTGTCTCTTTTGCTTTGCTTTCTTTTCCCCACCGCTCTATAAGAACGCTGTCGAACTTGAGGTATGCATTTCCCGAAAGATCAACAAACCCAAGACCAAGATCCTTGCACATCTTTCTTCCCCTTAAGCTGATAAAAGGTGCCACTAAAACCGGATATCCAGATATGGAGTTTTTCATTGCTTTGATGTATCCTGCAACTTGGGCTATGTTCCGTGGCTCGCCTGAAGATTTGATCTCGATTATAAGGGTGTAAATCTTACGATTGGCTTTTGCCTTGACTATTAAATCCGGTTGCCATCTCTTCTTTGTATCGTTCTTGGATCTAGTTGGTTCCCATTTTAATACCAATACTTCAGATAGAGCGCGCTCTATCAGCTTTTTAACTTCCTCGGGCTTTAATATTTTTTCACTATTTTCCGTATTTTCACCAAACGGTGAAATTAACTGAAAGTATAAAAGTTTTTTGGATTGAGATGCGGGTTGCCTCTCTAATGGATTGATAATTTCAGATCATATGCGGAATATGAAATCTGGGCAAAATATATTGACCAAATTATTCTTTACCTGGGTTCACATCCATATTTTGAATGTTTTATAAGAAACATTCATCTGTTTCAATTCCTCGGTAAATTCAATACCTTTATCGAAAGGAAGCATCAAGGCACTCTTCGAAACTATGTTTCCTCCGTATAACTTGTCGAGAC
>JAEOSP010000343.1 GCA_016840305.1 Candidatus Hodarchaeota archaeon | reverse complement strand
TAAAAACTCGATGGAAGCAGTGAATCCATCTCTGATCTCCATGTCATCATAGCTCTTACCTGTGATAGCAGGAAAAACAGCTTTAATCGATGCACTCCCTTGTTGCGAGGGATTATAATAACTAAACGCTTTGAATGGAACCAGTAAATCAATAATTCTCTTCAGAACATTAGTATTCCACTTCTTGTGTTCAGGGAAATACTCTACCAATTCTTTTAATCTCGCAATCTCAAAACTCTTATTATACACAACAATGCTTCCCTCATCTCCTAGTACTTTCTGCAATTCACAGAGAAACTCTTCGCGTGGATCACTTTCCCCATCATACAAATACTCGAAATGCTCGGGTTCTCCTCCTTCTTTTCTGACAACATGCAATGAAAACTGAAAGGGAACTTGTGCATGAGCTTTTAAGCCATCAAACATGGGAATCGCTTTTATAAAGGTCTCAAAATCAAGATAATAAATCGGATACTGTAACACTCCCAAAAATTCTCTTAGCTTCTCTTTGTTAAGATGAGTTTTTCCTTCGATTTCACACTCTCTCTGTATTTTCTGTTTGTCAGTCAAATTGTAATCTTCAGGTATGTCTTTGAGTTGCTTTAGATTCTTCTCATATAACTCGGAAGCCAACTTCTTCCCCCGATATAGACAAAAAACATGATTGTCCGGCAGATCCAAACACCCATCATTGCAACAATTGTGAACGCCATTTTTAATCACCTTCGGTAGAAAAATCCCAGCTTTAGGTTCTTTTTTTAAGGAAATTATCTCGAACATATTCGATATTTGATTCTTGGTTTCTTCAATAATGCTTTCAACTTCTTCAGTTATGTCCTCTTTCACGTAGAGTTTTTCGATTTCAAGCTCTCCTTTTCTTACGTATTCATTACTTAGGTGCATCAAATAACATTTTCTAATTTTCACTCCACTTGACTCAATTAGATGCTTTTGAAAAGCAACATCTTGAATGTTGATATCTTTAAGTCTCTTACTCGATTTTACTTCAATTAAATCCCATGCATCTCCAGCTGGAACAAGAATATCTGCTCTTGAGTAACAATTATTAGCCTGAAATCCAGCTTCGAATAATACTTTTTCCTTTTTCAAGAATTTCTTTGTTTTCCGAAGAGTCTCTGAATGATCCTCAACTGGAATATTTACTCCATCAGGAAACAAATGCTTTGCGAACTCACCCACAATTTGCCCTTCTTTTAACTTGTATTCTGCTGCTAATGTTATTTTTCGCTTCTTTTCCGGCTGGTTAAATAACATCCACAAATACTTTGGGCATTCCAAACCTATTAGATAATTTGATTTTGTTAGTATTCGTCGCATAGGTCAATTGGTAGCTTACAAAACTAAAAATGATATGATATAGTACAATTCCAACAAATTCTGTCATAGATTTGCCAATAACTGAAGATAAAAAGCAAAAGCGATTTTAGGTAAAAAAATTATTGATCGGATAAATGAAGAACTGGATATGTTTAATCTAAAGAAAATTCAAGAGGATTTTAAAGGGAAAATTGATGAAACTTATAGGGGTCCTTGGGGAATTGTAGAGATTATAAAAATATGTTTTTATGTTGATTTTTGTTGTTATACTGAAAATAATCAATTCTTTACTATATTAGCAATAGTTTCAGTTATCTTACAAGTAATCTTAAATAATAAACAATTAAATAGTAAACGAAAGGTTTTGACTTTTAAATATAAAATTTCAGAGATTATCTTTGAAGAAAAATCAATTTGTGATGGATTTGAATAACAAGGTTAAAAGTTTAGGACAGTATTTCACACCAGAAAACATAGCAAAATTTATGTGTACCCTTATTACAAAACCAAAAAACGCTGAAATATTGGAACCTTGTGCAGGTAAAGGAGTTTTTCTTCAAGAGCTTTCAGCTTTGGGTTTTGCGAACATTACAGCTTATGAGATTGATGAAACACTTTTGAATGAGTCAAAAATAGACATTACGTATTCAGATTTTTTAACTGTAGATATCGACAAGAAATTTGATGTAATAATTGGAAATCCACCTTATGTTAGATGGAAAAACATCGATGATGCCATGAAAAATAAGCTTTTGAACAGTGATTACTGGAAAGATGTGATTAATGGTCTATCAGATATCCTTTATGCATTCATTTATCGTTGTATTGAATTATTAAAACCCAATGGGGAACTGATTTTTATTACACCTTCTTATTGGATGAATACGCTGCACTCAAATCTTATTCGAAAAAAATTGATTGAAAACGGCATTCTGGATCTCATTATAGACTTCAAAGAAATGAAAATTTTTGACAAAGTAGCTAGCAGTATTATCATTTTTAAATTTTCTAAATCAAAAGAAGAAAAATCCATTAAGGTTCTTAATATTAGCCAAAAGAAGAAAGCTGAAAATGAATTATTGGACAAATTAAATGAGTTATTGAAGAATCTTGATAAGGAACCTTATATAAAAC
>JAEOSP010000342.1 GCA_016840305.1 Candidatus Hodarchaeota archaeon | reverse complement strand
ATTTTCTCTAAAGGAAGATTAGACCGAGTAAGATCGCTGAAAAGCATTTCTAATGCTTCAACCCACATTAACGGATTCGAGTGAACAATTTTTACATCATCATGTATATACACTCCATTTTGAGTTTTATATTGAGGCAAATTCTCGTCATAAGTGATACTTGAGGATAAAACTCTTTTCTTCTTGCTGAAATCGATAATTATACCCGTTAAACTTTGCGTGGAACAGTCTAAACCGAGAAAATATTCCATAATCATATATTTTTTTTACATATAATGAAGTTTATCTTCTTGTTTCATACTTCATGTTGTATGTTATAGAAAAAAAAGAAATGATTACTCTTGGAACTTCAGAGGTTTTCCACAACTTGGGCAGAAATTCCTTAACGTAACTAATTTATACCCACAATAAGGACAATAGTGAAGATATTTTTTAGTAGAATCATCGAATTCTTCAGCAGATTCGTCACCGTATACTTGCTCGTAATATGCTTCTGGACCTTTCGAGAAGCGAGATTTCCTCTTCTTTCTGATTAATAAAACAAGGACAATAATTCCGCTTGCGACGACGACTCCGATAATAATTAGAACTATAAAAATATCAAAAGATAAAGAAGGTTGAATCATCAAGGCAATTATGAAAGTTTCAGATTCGCCTTCGCTGTCAAAAGCTGTAATCATTAGTACTGCTATATAACCATCCTGTGTAATGCTATCAAGTTGAGATGCCGTTGAGATTTGTTTAGTCCCTGTCATAGTTGAGTAACTCATAGTATATGGCACAGTAATTCTTCCATTATGAGTTTTCGAAGCTGAAGTATAAGTTATATTAGAATAAACATAGGTGTTAGGAGTAATAGGCACAATTGAATTATCCTCTGAGATTGATACGACAAAAATATTAATAGACACTCTCATTTCGGAACTATCTTGATCTTCATAACTGACTGAATCGGTTAAGTTTATTTCGAAGTCGATCCGGTTTCCTTGGGATGCTGTATAAACATTCACACTGTCATCTGTATGGGTGTCCTCGAAGTAAATTACTTGGGAATTAATTGTTATGCTCGAGGTATCTTCAACGAATTCAGGAGGATTATTTATGATATTTGCAGTTAATCTTGGTGAATGAGGGTTGTAGTAATTGTACCCAGGGTTGTGAGGTAGGATGTAAAAAGTAGCGAAACCAGATGGATCGATAGGAGTTGGACTAAAACTATAAGAATACTCGAATAGATTAGGTAGAGAATTAAATAACGTAAATGTCTTATTACTTGTACCTTCTTCATTGTAATAAGAGAAAGGTAATATTGACATGTAGGATACTACATTGAGGCTAGTGTTATCAAGTGTAGCATCAATATCTAACGAATCAAAGCCGTCTCTTTCTATGTTATCAGTGTTAATAATGCTCGAAATTTGTGGCATTTGGATCGAATCGTAATGTAAGATTTTGAGGATTTTAGAATATGTTTTACCTTCAAATGTAATGTTTGCAATTATTTTGTAAGGTTCATCACTAGTGAAGGGTAATGAATAAGTATTATTGCCCGAAATTCCATCAGTACTTGAGATCATGTCAATCATCTCGAAATAACCGCCATTTTCTACTGAAACATTTAAATATGCATTTAAATAAGTAGAGTCTATTGGGGCTTCTCGGTTCTGATCTTTAATATGAATTGTTATGTTAATTTGAGAAACGGGAGTACTCTCAGATGGAAGAAAGATATTTACTGTCACATTTTCTGGCTCAAAAAAATACTTCATTAGATTTTTTGTTAAGATTCCGTGTTCCTGAATATACGAAGACGATTCGTATAACCGAGTAGTCCAATGTAAGTCACCGAAAGCTACAAAACGACCTCCCCCGCTGGCACGGTTATCATACGCTGCAGCAACTGTTTTTCCATCTGATGCAGCAATACTATCTGTAGATCCAGAGACGCTGAAGGTATTTCCATAGTTCCAGATGAACTTGCTTACGTTTTGAAAAATAAGAGAATGATTAAGACCCGCTATGGGTTGAGAGCTCACTGTTGCTCCAATTCCAAGCCAGGTTTCATCAGCAATGTTTTCTTTGTTAATTTCAATACCTAAATTCATAAAGGAAAAGAGATCATTTATATTATTAACACATATATCTTGGTATCTCGTTCCTAAAAATAGGATATTACCACCTTTATTGAAGTAATCTTTTAAATTTTTAAATTCAAGAGGATTAAAAGGTAGGAATGGAGTTTGCAAGATTATCAAGTCGTATCGAGCTAATAATTCTTCCGTTAATATAGAATTACTTGTAGATCTCTCGTAATTTGGAGTCCAGAATTCCGCTAAATAATCAATTGAGATATTTAAATCCGAAATATCTTTCATCTAATCATAAAAATCCATTTGATAGAACGAGAGTTCTGAAAACCAGTCGTTTAATCCATGATAGGATTCCATTAAGATTTTATGTTCTGGTAATCGAACTTCAATTGATACTGTAAGTTGGTCGTACAACCTCATTCCAGAAGTAATATTTACCTCGAATGTTCGGGTTCCTGGGACAGCATCCGGTTCTATCTCCACACTCAATGCTAAAAAATTGACTCCGGCGTCAGAAAATGGTAAATGAGACTTATCTGTAGATATCGACAAGCCATCAATATTAGTTGGAAGCTCAATATCTAACGTAACATTTCCTCCAGAGATAACTGTTAAATTGTATGCTTGGCGATCTCCTGGAAAATTTATTAGATCAAAAGGTTTTACCGGTAAGATGTTAGGTGTGACTTTGACTACCTGGTTGACATCCAAATAAGTCGCATTCAAATAATCTAAATACATAAGCGAGGCAGTAACATTAATCAATCCATATCCCGATTTTAAATAATCAGCGTCATTTTCATTCGTAAGAGCTTTAGCTCCCTCTAAGAGAGCAATTCTCGCGGATTCAGGAGTTAATGCGGGATAAGCTTGTTTCATAATTGCTAAAGCACCTGCCACCATAGGACACGCCATACTAGTTCCACTTAAAGGTATATAATCCCCGTTATCAGAATAATCAAAGAAATCTCCAAGATAACGAAATTCGTCTGAAATAACAGACTCTGCTGCTTCTGTAGCAATAATTCTAACTCCTGGAGCTACTATATCCGGATAACTCAAATACGATAATGAGGGCCCACAGCTACTAAAGGATGCTAATTCGTTATTACTATTTGTTGCGCCGACTGAAATCACATCAATACCAGATGCTGGAGAGCCACCAGATAAGTATTCTGGTCCAGAATTTCCAGCAGATGACACACTAATTACACCGAGTTCGGTAGCTGCAGCGAGTGCTTCTATAAGAGGATCGCTTGCAATCGGGTAATTATCCCCAAAACTCATGGAAAGAATGTCGGCACCAATTGTGTTGACACTCCAATCAATCGCACTTATTATATCACCTTCATCTAAACCGGAGAGGCTACCAGATTTTGCATTCACCAGAGATACTCCAGGTGCGACTCCTCTATATTTCCCGTTTGAAGCACTACCGTTCCCTCCAATAATACCAGCGATATGCGTTCCATGACCATAGTAGTCATAAACTTCAAAAGAAGATTCTTCTGATACAAAATTTTCGCTAGCTAATATATTTAAATCCGGGTGTTCATAGATACCCGTATCGAGAACAGCTACTTTAACTCCAGTACCATCGTAAGCTAGATCTTCAGCACCTATAGCAGATAACCACCAATTAGGATAATTATTGGCACTTAACGCACTTGATCTTGGAGTTTGCTCTAAATAGTAGGGTGATTCATAATTCCTTGATTTGTAAACCTTTTTTAAGGAGGAAAATTCTTCCATTTTTTCCTTATTAGTAAAAATTTCATTAGGATCAGCCTTTAGATAAACAGCCGGAATTATATCATAATTATCTATTATTTGGTACTCATTAAAAATAGAGTCTATTGCTTCGATTCGCTCTGATTTGGGAGTTCCCTCGGTAAAAAGCATAATGATTTTTAATTTTGTATCTTCAGAATCTTGAAATGATTTGTAATGATCAATTAGTAAGTCTCCAAATATACTATATTTTTCGTACATTAATGATGAAAAATCAGAAACTTTATAATTTCCTTGTTCTACATTTATAATCGGCAATTCACTAACCTTTAAGTTAATATCTCTAAAGTTAGAATGTTTTGCGTTTAATCCCATGCTTGTTCCGATGACTGGGCTAATTAGTGAATTAAATATCAAAACTCCAATTATCAGAAATTTAGTTTTGCTCCAAAGATTTTTCATAGTCTTCAAATAATGAAATAGCTATTTATTTCTTACTTTAATAGTTAAAAAACCATAATTTTTTTTAAAAATACTTTATTATTTAAATCTACAGCTAACGATCTTTAACATGTTTGAAAATTGCAGAATTAATTGAACTTTCATACAAACGGGGCTGTGGATTAGTCGCAGATCGTTCGCTTGGCATGCGAAAGGCCGGGGGTTCAATTCCCCCCAGCTCCACTATTTTTTAGTTTATAAATCTCATATTATTGACTTATTTAAAAAAAAAAAATTAATTTCTTAAGGCTAATCCGAGGATACCGCCTATAAGCATTAAAATTGGATCAACGAATACAAATGAGGCAGATAACGAGACCGGAACGGGACTAACGACTGTTATAGTACCTAGGGTTATAATCATTCCAGCTATTCCCATTACTCCTCCTATTAGAGCAAAAATTGCACCAAATTTCTTACCCGTAATAGAAATAATCCCTCCAAGGATTCCCAAGACACCCCAGAGTAATGTAAGTCCAAATCGAACGTACATTAACTCCTTAGCAAAGCCAACATCCTCCCAGGTTAATCCCCCGTCAATTAAACCAGCTTCGGTTATTCCTATAGAGGCAAAAACAAAAACACTTGAGAACAGCATTAACGCACCTCCAACCAAAGCTAGAATAGGTCCTACCAATAATTTACCTTTAACAACCATCTTATTCATCTTCATAAAATGAGTCTAATAGTATATCTTTATTTTTAATATATAT
>JAEOSP010000035.1 GCA_016840305.1 Candidatus Hodarchaeota archaeon | reverse complement strand
CAAAGCATATGACTGAATTTTGGCAAGTCGAAAATGAAATCGCTTTTGCGACGGATAAGGAGATTATGCAAGTCCAAGAAGATCTAATCGCCTTTGTTTTTACTGAAGTTGCTCGTGAAGGGGAAGATCAGCTTGGTCAATTGAAAAGAGAGATTTCAACCCCAAAAACTCCTTTTAAAAAGATCCCCTTCATAGAAGCAAAACAGATGATTCTAGATCTGGGAATTGAAGAAGAGTTTACTGAAGATTTTGGTGCAACAGGAGAGACTGCATTATCAAAATCAGTTGATGAACCTTTTTTCATTACAGAATTTCCCGTCCATTTAAGAGGAATGTATTATGCCGCAAATCCATCCAATCCAGAACTTACACGTTCTTTAGATTTGGTAGCTCCAGAGGGATTTGGAGAGCTTTCCAGTGGAGGTCAGAGAGTTGCAGAATATCAAATTCTAGAGGAACGAATAACCACGCAAGGGTTCGATATATCAAACTTTGAATGGTATCTTCGAATGTTTAAATTTGGAATGCCACCACACGCAGGTTTTGGATTAGGTTTGGAACGATTAGTGCGATGGATAGCAAATTTATCTCATATCAGAGAAGCTAGTATGTTTCCACGCACCCCAGACATATATAGCCCATAGAATTATCCTCATTCTTTCAACTGTCGAATCAATTTGCGATGAAGATTGAATATAAACAGGGGGGCCAGTAATAAAAGATAATTATTAGGGTTTTTTGTCTGTCGGTAACTAACAAATGCTGAAAGGAGGAGTTTGTCATAATAGGAGGCTTTTCGAGCATATTCACGGCATATCGTCAGGAGAGAAGTATTGGGGAGGTTTAAGCAGTTCTTCCATGTGAAAAGACTCCATTTAACTGCCTCCATCGCATATTGAGTCATTGACCTCATTAAAAAACTCAAACTAATGGCACCAAGGCTTAAGAGGGAATTCATACCAAATGATCGAATGATATCAGAAACTTGCAGGGAGAAATCCACTTCACTCTTTTTGAAAACATCCTGCCCCCAGATGATTCTATGCCTTTGGATTAGTGATATCCACACAGATGACTTGGGAGCAAAGAGAAACGCCATCACAGGATTAACTCCAAAAACGCTAGTAAAATTAAAATCTTTAAAATCAGAATAACTACAGAAAAATAAATTAATGAACATACCTGTCGCATATTGCAAACCTTTCCTAAAACGATTAGAAAATGAATTCTTTAAAGGTACATAATAAGCTTCAATCCCTAATAAATCACGATAAATCTTGTTAAAAAGTGGAATTGGACATGTATCCTTTACTATAATCAATAAGTCGACATCAGTTGACTGGCCATGATTATCTTGGCTATCTACCAATGATCCAAAAAGAATAATCGAAACTAGCTCAGATCTATAATAACGTGTTAAATAGGTCTTAACAGCACGCAGATAATCTTCATTTTTTGTGTGGTTACCCAAAATCTCTCAGAATAGTATAAAGCATCAAGTCTGTTAAACTCTCCTCAAAAGATTCTTAAATAGTCTAGCAAGATTATTGATGGGTGTTTATCTTGATTAATTATGAGAGTGTTAAAATCCAATGGTTAGGACATGCTGGATTTCTCCTGACAAATTCAGCTAATCAGAAAATTTGTATTGATCCTTTTCAGGTCGAAGGGTCATCTTATGATCCGGTTGACATTATAATCAGCACACATGAGCATGGAGATCATTGTAGTCTAGAAGACATAAATAAATTTATATCTCCTGAAACAGAAATAATTGGTATTACGATGGCGAAGGAAAAATTAGCTACACTTGATTGTAAAATCGTTCATTATGTTAAACCTGGAGACAACATTACTGCTAAAGGAATAGAGTTTAATATCGTCCCTGCATACAATATTAACAAATTTCGATCCGAGGGCATTCCTTTTCACCCAAAAGAGGACAATAAAATTGGTGTAGTAATCCATATGGATGGACACGAAATATATCATGCAGGTGATACCGACAATATTCCTGAAATGAAAAATATTAAACCAGATGTTTCACTTCTTCCAGTGAGTGGTACTTATGTTATGACCGTTCCAGAAGCACTAGAAGCAACGAAAGTTTTACAACCTAAATTAGTTGTTCCAATGCATTTTGGGGCAATTGTTGGAGATCAGTCTATGGCTGAAAAATTTAAAAAATTGGCTAATGTTGCGGTGGAAATTCCAACAAAAGGTTGAATATATTATTCATTAGGACCTAGGGATTTCTTAGTTAATTTGAATTCAAATTGCATTCTTTTAGTGAGAATAGACCATAATTTGCATTAGATCTGATTTATACAGTTCAGATTTCTTAGAAACCGAAAGTTGAGTGAAATCAATGCAAAAAGCTAGAAAATAGCGGGAATACTGTTAGGAGATAATTTAAGGATAGAACGTTCTAGTATTAGTAAATAAATCCTTTTCAAGAATTGGAAAAACAGGGATTCTTACCTTAATGGTGGTGGTTATTTTCTCATATCGTTTACTAGAGAATATTGCAATTGCTGATGCCTGTTTTGATCTATTCGGCAATTCTCTAGAGGAATTATTTCATGCTGGTTTCCAAGCATTAATGGAAACCAGTGTTGAAGTACACACCGTGAAGGAAATTCTTGAAAAGAATATCACACTCGAACATCATAACCTAGAACAACTTTTGTATGGATTCCTTGAAGAATTAATTTATCTAAAAGACGCCGAATTACTCATATTT
>JAEOSP010000341.1 GCA_016840305.1 Candidatus Hodarchaeota archaeon | reverse complement strand
CTGACATTCGGATCTTTTAACCACGGGAAGTCAGCCCCGTGAGCTAAAGCAAATACTTTAGGTAAAATAGAGTAGAGCGCATGAAGACAAATCATACCCTCAATTCGATTCTCAGAGTATGAAACTAGTATTTCATCGTCTACTTTGTGACCAGCAGCGCAAGTACCTTTTTGTTGAATAACTTTTAATTTTATATCATAAGGCATAAGGAATCATCTGTAAAATGTCGTGCTAATGTTCATGATCCTGACAGGAAGCATTCTCAAGTTCAGAGAGTTGATTTGAGATAAAGAAATCAATCACTTCCTTAACTGGCTTGCTGATTAGATCTTGATCTACACGATAGGTCTTTATACCATATTCCTGAAGGATCATGTATGGACGCCCACCAATCCCTCCAACAAGGCAAATATCAGCTCCATTCTGAGCAAATAAGGCTGGTAAAGCTGCACAAGAATGCTGACCTTGAGGAGTGACAACATCTGTAGATTGAATTTCTTTGTTTTCAAGTGTTACAAATGTGACTGTTTCACATTTTCCAAAATGCGGATTGATACTGGAATTTAGTCCTCCTGGGGGTAAAGTAGGTAATGCAAGTTTCATTGTAACGTAATCTCCGTAGTACTGAATTAATTGTGCATGTCTCTTTAATCTTTAAAATTCTAATGAATGTCTTAGAAAGAGAAGAATGTCATCAAATTTGAACTACGTCAAGTTCGAAATCTGCTAGCCAAGAACGAATTAACTGTTTACGTTTCATGCTCTTTTTGTCAAATAACGCAATTTTAGGAGGTGGGTAGGTGTTTTGGATCATTTGATTGACCAAATCTTGTGTTAGATGAGGAATAGCATATTTAGCACACATATGGCCAATAGCATATTCGGAACTACTCATTTGCTTTGTAAATTTCTGAGGATAGTGATTTCCTCCAAAGCCTATACTAGAAATCCAAGTTTTATTCCCATATAGATTATCAAAATCGGTCTTATTGACTGCATCAGCAATTAACCGACATGCCTCTAAATCAGCCCATTGGTCTTCTGATGATCCAACCTCGATGTAAGTAATGGGATTTGGGGTGTAAGGCCCATGATGAGTGACTTCAACACTTGTTTCATACTCATACTGCAAATCATAATTATCAGAAGAATGTAGATTAACTATATTTAGATAAAGTTGTTTTTGAACAAAAGAATTGCATCTAATAAGGGTATTATCTGTTCCCCCAAATTCAGCTTTAGAAAAATTCCCAATAGGATGGAGCGTCAAGCTAGGCCTTAGACTCTTCGCTCTATGTCGTGATAGAAAGATGAGCGTATAAGAATCGTGTTTAATATGTGCAGCAAGTTCGTCATCAGCAAATATCGATTCCCCTTCTATCACAATAGTGTCCTCCTGCAGAGGTTGTTTGATGAACTTTAGAATATTCATACCTGCATTATCAATTCTACTTGCCAGTAATTGTATCTGGGGAGGGATTCTGTTTTGCATATATACACGTCAACTAATTGAACTTGATGTTTCCTCAATCAAAACACTAAGATATGCAATCAGTAATTTCATTGCATCGAGAACTAAGGATTTATTTACATTCGTCATGTTATCATTCTTTGAATGAATCAATTTGCTTCCATTGATTAACCAATTAGTACGATGACCATCATATAGCCAATGAGCAAAATCTGATCCTGGATACATGAAATTTGATCCTTTAAGGTCAATATCTAGCTGTTCTGCTAATTTAATGAGTTGATCATTGAATTGTATATCCAACTTTGTTCTGAGGATGGGATTGATACCCTTCACATAAGCTATTGGAGGTTTTTCACCGATCATATCTACGGAAATTACGTGAGTATTCTTGTCTATGGACGAATTTCTATGAAAAAAGGACGATCCTATTAATCCTGCTTCTTCTGCACCAAAAAATCCGAATGTAAATCGAAAGTTGTCTATATTTTGAGTTTTTAAATACCTAGCCAACTCTAATAGAATAGCTACACCTGTACCATCGTCAATAATACCGTGTGAAT
>JAEOSP010000340.1 GCA_016840305.1 Candidatus Hodarchaeota archaeon | reverse complement strand
AACAATTTCGTAGCCAAATTAAGGAATATCCAAAACTTATTGTTCCCATTCTAATAGAATTCTTAGAAACAGAAAGTCAACACGATGATCCAAATTATATTAAAGCTCTATATCGAGAAATGACCGATCCATATAGCTATCATTATGGGGACTATGAAGAGTATTGGTTTAATGATATTAAAGAAGCTGCAATTTGTGCGTTAAATCCAAACTTGCATGAAATAAGAGAAGCCATGTATATACTGGTTGATTTAGCCAAGAATGAATTTTATAAGGAATATATTGACGCTGTAGTTTACTTCTTGTTAGAGCTAGAGGGAATTTATCAGGATATTCGGAATATTCTATATTTTCATTTAAAGGAAGAAAAGGAATATCAACAATCAACAAAACTCATTATTGAATACATGTATCAATTTTACAATCAAATGGATTATATGGGGGGAATATTTTAACGAGTATTTCTTCTCTGAAATATATGTGGAAGAAAACCATAAATAAATTCGTTCTGTGTACTTCAGAAAAACTATATCTTACAAGAATTTATCTAGATAGCTCATACTGAAATTAATATTGATAAAAAAAAAGAAGATTTTAAATCTTGACTATATTTGACAGAGAGTATTAATATCTAAATATGGTAATTATTAGAGGAGGAATGGATTTGAAAAAACGATTATTGTTGGAATTCCTACTTCTACAGTTTTGCTTAGTTCTTATTTTGCTTTACTCAGCAGATGTGAAGGTTAATACTGATGCTCAATCAGTAACTGTCGAACAAAAATGGTCGTTTTCAGAAGTCAGTAATTTTTTTTGGTCTGCACCAACAATTGCTGATTTAGACATGGATGGTGAAATGGATATTTACTTGGAGTCGGAGAAAAGCATTCTCGCTCTAAATTCCCATGGAGAATTACTCTGGAATGACTCTTCTCTCGATAATCAGTACTCTACTCCAACGATAACCAATATTAATAATGATACTGAGCTGGAAATACTTGCCAGTGATTTTCACCAAGGAGTTTTTTGTCTAACTGCAAGTGGAGAACAGATTTGGAATTATTCAAGACAGTTTATAGAATCAAATATTATTGCAGCCGATGTGAACAATGATGATTCCATTGAAATTGTGGCTGGTTCCTATCAAGACATTCTTTGTCTTAATGCTTCCGGGGATTTGCTCTGGGAGTATCCTATTGAGATTTATAGAGATACAATTGCAGTTGCCGATCTTGATAGTGATCATGAACTTGAAATCTTAGCTAGTTCTGCAACTGAGGAATTATTCTGTTTGAGGGGAAATGGGTCTTTGAATTGGATAACAAGTTACTTCGGAACTCCATCAGTTGCTGATTTGAATAATGATGGACAAGTAGAGATATTGTTATCTTCTCATGATAGCATTGTCTGTTTGAATAACACGGGTGGGTTCATCTGGGAATACTTTGGAGAGCATAATACTATTTCAGTCGCAAATATTTTGGATACTGAGGAATTAGAAGTAATAGCTTGCCGTGAAGGTGATCAAAGCGTTGTCTGTTTGGATTGGCAGGGGAACTGGAATTGGTATTACTTTATGACTGAAACACCTACTTCCATTTGTATTGCTGATTTAGATGGTAATGATGAACTGGATATTATCATTGGAACAGATAATAGTCATATCATCTGCTTAAGTCCAACGAAAGAAGTAGAATGGGAAATTTCTCTTTCACCATCTAGCAATGATGTTGGTTATCCTTGCATAATGGATTTAGATAACAATAAACAATTAGAAATAGTTTTTACTCATCTCTCAACAATTTATTGCTTTGAAGTGACAAATAGTATTTCTGGAGAAGCTCCATGGTACTGCTTAGGAGGTACAGTTTTCCGAACAGGAGCACCGGACTCTGATAGTGATTACTTGGATGACGTAACTGAACAGAATTGGTGGCAAACAAATCCCACAATAAATGATACAGATTTGGATGGTCTAAGAGATGGTGAAGAACTTCTGCAATACCATACCAATCCTTTGAATGCGGATACAGATCGTGACGGATTTCTAGACGGCGAGGAAGTAGCCAATGGAACAGATCCATTAACTCCTAATAGGGATTATCGATTGATAATAAAAATCGTCATATATGTTTCAATGACTCTTGTTCTTTTAATCACAATAAGTTTGGCAACAACTTTTTACTTCAAACGTATTTTCTTACCCAAGAAAAAATTATTTCAGTTAGTGGAAACTTTTTTAGAAGATGGACGAGAAAAAATTGCCATTGATGAGCTTTTAAAAGAAACTTCTCTAAAAAAAGAAAAAGTTGAAAAATTATTACAAGAATCAATAGATAAAAAAAGACTGTATATTGCATTAGTATCCGATTACCTTTATTTTCTTATTAATTTTAATATTGATATGAAGTTAGTTGATTTCGAAGAGGAAATTAAGCAGTTAGTTAATGGGAGTGTAGAAGAAGGTGAAGGGTACCAGCGAATAACTCAGATAGCAAAAGAAGTACAATCAATAGAAATCTTAGCAACAGAACAAGCAAATCGAAATGCTTTAAGAAAATGTGAAATGCTGAACCTTATCATTGATAGTTATGTGAAAAAAATTCGGTTCTAATTTACCGATATTTGTGGATAGAATCTATTTTTCCTCTTATATCTAAACCTATTCCTAAAGCTATTCCAATTTAATTTCTTCATATTTTCTAGGAAAAAATTTAGAGATATAAGAGTAGATATTGATCCCATTGATTTTCATAAGAATTATATGAAAAAAAGTATAAGGTTATAAACATTTTTTATCGGTTGCATGAGATGTGCAAAATTGTTTTTTAATCGGAGAAAATACTTTTCCAAGCATCTACAATCATCTCATACTCAACTCAATGATTTATGCTTAAAAAAGAGCTAAATGAAAAAAAAAAATTACAAGCTTAATCCGTATTCATTAATTAGTGCAAAAATTATGAACCCAACTACAATGAAATTAAGGATAAAGCCAAGAATTCCATAGATATTTTTTTCTTTACGAAAAGATAATCCGCCTAAAATGGTCCCAACAATTGCTACAGCTAAGATAAAACACCCATTTAAATAAACTGGCAATTTCTTTAATTGGTACGGTAATTTATCAATTATAGGACTGAGATAATCCCATGCAAATACGTAGACTACCGAGAGTAGAAGAACCACGATTCCAAGAATGAATGATGCTTTAATGTACTTTGCACTATCAATGAATCTTCTTTTTCTGGGATTTTCTGCTTCGGGTTTGAAATCGTTTTTCTCCATATTGCATTGCATCCATTAATCTTTATAGTTGAATTTAATTTTAGTACCCCCAATTTACATAGAAATAATGTGTACCCCATTCAGATTGAATATACATGCTTGAATCATACATACTATTATACTTCGCTTGAGCCATTGGTCCAATTTCAGTAACTGTGTATTCACAAATACCAATAGCTGCATAGTAGAAAAAGTATGCGCATTCAGATTGTAACTCTATGCCCCATGACCAGTTTAGGTAACACCAAGAAAAATGGGCATAGGTACTCCCACCTATAAAACGACCATTAGAAGGCGCACCTTCATGTACATCTCGAAACGACCAGCTCTCCATTCGATAATTGTGATTACTTGAACTAAAGCTATCTAAGCCATCACCTGCACAAGCACTTATCCACAAGAAAACACGTGTTCCATCACTTGTTATATCGTCTACCTTGTCCTCATATTCTTCCAGTTTTATCACATTAGTATAAAAACCAAGATATCTTTTACTTTTACCCGTTGGAGTTCTATGCTTGCTGAATTTTTCTACACCATGGCCTGCTACAAACACAATCAATCTTCCAGTTGATCCTAATTTGCCATCAGCAAAATCAAACATATCTTGACAATAATTATCATCAGTTTGCGTTGTTGTTGCAATATCTGTTTGAGATGAATCTCCATCCATACAATAAGCCACACGCCATCCGTAGTCAAAAACTCCTGCTTCAAAATAATCAAGTGCGTAAATTGTTTCACAACCAAGAATAAAGCAACGGCATTCCAAAGGAGGATAATCAAGATCCTCTAAACTATCATGATCATAATCATTTGTTCCGAAAACTATTGTCCACATATTGCCAGAACCAATAGGTGGTGTTGTTGTAGACCAAGTGCTTGCTTTTATTCCCATTATCTCTAAAGCAGTCTTTTCATCTTCGATTGCAAGTTCGTGATTCACACCACGGATAGGTATGACAATTTCTGTACTACCATCAAAGAATGGATAAAGCATCGTCTCGAAAATCAGTTTATTAAAGACTAACTTGAATTCTTCTATGTGATGGATATTTGGGATGAACTCTGGTATAGTGTATAGTGTGCCATTTTCTTCAACAATATTGCTTTTCTCGTATCCATATGGTCCTTCACTTGTCTCTTTTATTCTGAGATACCATATTCGTTCATCAGCTTTCACATATTCGTTTTCATCAAAGCCTATTGTTAGTAAGTTCCATTCCTTCGTTATTCTGTTGAGATCATTTGTAGAAGACTCTTGTAGCAATTTGTAATCAAAGCTATTTTTAGGATAAGCATCTCCTCCAGACCAAATAACTACTTCTTTTATTGGATTCTCTGCAAAAGCTAATGCTTCAATAGGACTCTTATAGCCAATAGATATTTCTAAATTATTAGAATTATTACACACCAAATCAAGCCTCATCGAACTCTCATATATCTCATTTTTAGTGAAATATGCTTTGGTGTCAACCATTCTCGCTGTTCCTTTGACTATCCCTGGGACTCTTTTGTCCAGAAGATAATCTCCTTCATTAATTAATGGATTATAATTTATCAAAATCACTGTAGATGATACAATAGTTACTGACAAAAGTACAATCGCAATTAAGTGAGATTTCTTATTAATCCTAACCACACCCCAAGAAATAATATTT
>JAEOSP010000034.1 GCA_016840305.1 Candidatus Hodarchaeota archaeon | reverse complement strand
GGTAGTAAAACCAATTTCAACACTTCACTATCTCCCACCTCGGCATGTGATTTTGGCCAAACAATGATTTCTAAGTCACTATTTTGAAAAATAGTAACTATTTCATGAATAATTTGTTGTAGCGCTTTCTCTCTGTACTGAGACTTCATTTGATTTATTTTACTATTGAAATTTAGCTGATCAGAATAATAGTATCTATTTTGTTGAATATGTAGATATTTTGAAGAGTACACTAACGTATTAAGAACTTCTGAAGTGAATGCAATAGATAAATTTGGTTTCCAAGTTGTAAAATTGATATCCTGGAGATAAAGACCACAATTTTTTGATTTGTATTGTGGTGATGCCAGAAATATTGTTTGAACAATTGCTTCAAAGGTTTCTTTCCAACGAAGATCAAGTTCCTTTCCTTGGCGCGGGTATGGTTCAGATTTTAATTCTATGGTTAGAATATTGGAGAATTCAGCAGGGAGGTGATGAAATATTGCATCTCTTATCTTATCCTCTTTCAAATCTATATCAGAAGGTAAAATTATTGGAGTCTTACATCTATTGGATGATAAAGTGAATAGAATCTGGGATAGAAGACTTAAAATGCTTCGTGTTCCTTGAAAGGTTGAAATTGCATTCCAATTATTGTAAAGAAGGTCTATTAATGATGGGTGGAATGGATAAGATTGTTCCATAAAGGATTTGTAGATTGGTTTTATCGAAATTTCTGGAAAGTCATTTCTGTGTAATAAATAATAGTCAGAGAAATCATTAACAATCCGAGTTAATTCTTTGGGGAGTTTCACATGTTTGATGAGTTTATGACGAATAATTTGATACAAATCTCCAGGCTCAGAAGGTACTTCAGAAGAAGCCAATCTGCTTAAAACCTGAGATATTTCGATGAGAGCTGTTTTATTAGAGTTTTTTACCTCTGCGTATTCAATATCAGGTAATGAGATTATTAAAATTGATTTGGAAAGCGTAGTAATACATTCAGTTAGTTCTTGGATGAATATCAAAGTTTGAGTAGCAAGGTTTGACTCATTAACAGTAACACCTCTCGCTTTCGCAAGATATTCTGTTATCTCATCTAAAAGAATCACATGAGGTTTTTTCTTCTTGAAAAGAGTACGCAATATGTCTTTTCCAGGAGAAATTCTTTTTCTATCATTTTCTTTTATCAACTCCAAACCTTCAGATCCAGAGATCTGAAAAGCTATTTCCCCCCATATCGTTCGAATTTCTACATCCTTGATTTTTCGTCCCTTTAATGGATTTAGATGAGTTCCTGTTATGCTCACAACAGATATGTTATTAGGAAGCACTGTATTTGGTAAGAATGAGAATAGGTTTTCATGATTATGAAGAAAATGGTAGAGAGCAATTAATGAGTGGGTTTTCCCTCCTCCAAAGTAATTTTGTATCCTAATCACCCCGTTTCCTACCCCTGAGTTGATTTTACTCTGAACTCTTTGTAGTAAACGTAGGAGACCAGATGTAAAATACGTTGTTCTTACAAATAATTCAGGATCCTTATATATTGGGTGTGCAATACCAGAAATCACATCCCCTAAATCAGCGACAAGTAGCTCCTCGCGTTTTCCAAGCTCTTCAATGAATTCATAAGGTTGAACGACTTGGAACCACGGTTGCATGTTATTTCACTTAGATTGATTACTTTCGTAAGAACAATAGAGGCTAGTCATTTATTACCTTAATATTTATCCTATGCCCTAATGCGAATCCTTTTTTTATCGAATGTTAAAGTTCTTTCGGATTAGGTATGAAGTAATTCTCGAAGCAAATAGTTAAAGGAATAGTAAAGGAACCTTTAAATATTTCAACACGAGCTGTTTTAGGAGCTCTTACAGATTTAGTAAATATATCAATAAAAGATGAAGTTAAAAAGAGCGGTGCAAAAGAAACAGCTGAACTTAATCTTAAAAGAACAGCAACAAAGTTAAATGAAAAGTTAAATGTGTATTTTACTATCGGTGGTAATTCAAGTATGAAAATAAAGGAAATAGACGAAATAAAATCAGAGTCTGTGAGTATGTATGGGTCTACAGGTACATCGATTCAGTGGTTATGGGGAAAAGATGATGGGGTTCCGAATTTTGCATTGCGAAAATTCACACTAGAACCTGGTGGAAATATAGGTTTGCATAATCATAGTGAAGAACATGAGATATATATTTTGTCTGGAAAAGGAATAGTTTTTGATGATTCAGGAAATGAAATTCACATAAAGGAAAATGATACTCTCTTTGTACCCTCAAATGAGGTTCATGCTTATTCCAACACAGGAGCAGAAGATCTTCAATTTCTTTGCATTATCCCCCTCCTTTAGTAAATTTAAATTGAAGAAGATGAATTACTTTGAATAAAAATAATGAGCAAGCGTGGTTAGCAACATATCATAAGGGTGATTCAAGACTTCAGAACAAACGACATGGTATCTTGAAAATAAATTCTAACAAAAGCAGATTGGAATTTGCAGTTCAAACGAAAGAAGCTGAGAACGCCCCTTTTGTAATTGTAAGTTATCCCATTAAATTTCTACGAGATGTTAAAATTCTGGAGAAAAGGAAAAAAATTAAAAAGCAAGAATTCTTAGAACTAACGTTTGGTGATCCTCCTGATGTAATGAAATCCCTTTTTTCTTTTCGTTTAAGCGAAATAGCTGTAATCCAGAAGGAAATCAAAGATTTCAAACAAAATTTATTACTTAACTCTCAAGATTCTGATGTTCCATCTGAAACTAACGCAGTAGAAGTTGTTGCTTCGTTATTAGCGAAACCAGTTGAACAATTTCAGCAGTTACTAGAAGATGTTACCTCTCAGATTCGTATCTTTACAAAAACACCAAGAAAACTGGGTAAAAAACTATTCACTACCATTGATCCACCAAAAGAATATGAAGTTCAAGAGATATCTTTAGATGGGCGAATCATACGTTTTTATCAATCCTCATGGAAATACAAAACAACTTTTGTACTTTTATCCCCAATAGGAGGCAGATTAGAGGACTATTTTCCTTTACTCAAATCAATAACCGTAGCTGACATAAATGTTGTATTCCTTGGAGTCAGAGGATTCACTCCCCCTATTGAGCAGGATTCAGAATTTAAAATGAATAATTATTCTAAGGACTTGAATACTTTCTTAGAATATATAGGACCTAATCAAAAGATTATTCTAGGAGCACACTCTCTGTTGACAGGTTTGTTATTTAGAGATTTTCTATCAAAAGATTTTGAACAAATTAAGAAATTCATTATTTTATCTGGTATACACCGAGCACCAAAAACTTTCAGGAATGGGGTTAAAGCTTTACCACCAACCAAGCTTTGGGGTCCTTTCAAGGGGCAAGTAAGGAAAATGACTCCAAAAGTTCTCTTTTCAAAAAATTGCGAAGAAACTCTGTATAAATCATTCTGTCAGAATGCATTTACGATACCTGATAAAGTCTACTCAGACCTCTTTAGAGACTTTTTACCGAAGTTTGATTACACAAATGAAATTCAGAAGATTGATAAACCAATATTATGTATATGGGGAGAAGAAGACCAGGTTATCCCTGAAGAATTAAGAAAAGAAATGATCAATCTCCTTCCTAAGCAATTTTGCTTTCATAAAATCCTTATAGGTGGGCATATGGTTCCGTATGAATCACCTCTTGAGATAGGAAGGGTAATACAAAGATTTGTAACATCTAAAAGGAGTCAAATATCAATTGAATAACGAAACCCTAAAGAATTATTATAAAATCAGATTCGCGGATAAGGCAGAATGGAATAATTTCAAGGAAGACCTGAAAAATATCCTCCGAGAAAATCAAATTATATTCCAATACTCTGAAAAAACTCCGACTTTCCATATTTTATACAAGAGCGATCAAATTCGCCTTCAGATAGATTGGAGAGATGAGGAGCTAATTGTAAAATTACTTACGCTAGAAGCTTTAACTCCACAGAACTCAAATGCATGTAATGAGATATTTGACTTATTAAATCTATTTTCTGGAGAGCTCATTGAAGGAACATCTCCATATGATTGGTAAATTTGTTATTACTAGCATTGTACTTCTAAAGCTCTTATGAAGTCTTTTAGGAGTGAAAAAAATGGTTGAACATTTCCTTTTTCCCATTTTTGAGCAATTTCACGATACATTTCTCCCTCCAGAGTTAACTGCAGTCCTGTTGCAGTCTTTTGTACTTTGATTCCTTCATATTCCATTATTATCACCAAATCTACTTTCAGCAAAATTGGTTAAAATTACATAAAATAATAGTATAAAAGAAATCCTCCCTAAAAAAATAAAGAAAAGAAAAGGTGGATTAAATCCCACACTTATCTTTGAGTTCTTCCCATCTTTTGTTAACGTCGTCTTGGAAGATTTTAATCAAATCCTTTCGCTCTTCTGGTTTATAAAGATGCCTAAATCTTCCTTGTGTCTTTAACATTGCGTCGATAGGTTTTTTCTTACTTTCGTCCTTGGCAATGCGAAGACTGGGACGATCCATTATATATTCTCCTTTTACTACTCTGTAAAGAGGATGAATACATGTTTCAACAGCTAATCGAGTAGCTTCTATTGATAATTTTGGATCGAATCTTTGTCCACGAGTACATGATGCTTCTACATGAAGAAAAGCGGGTCCTTCGACATCTAAACCTTGACGGACTTTTTCAATGAGATCTTTTGGCTCTGCAGGAACAGCAGTTGCAACGAATTCAATTCTATGAGCAACGACAATGTCAGCTAATGGTTTTTTGAATTGAGCTTTCCCTGGAATGACAGATCCTGCTGGGGATGTTGTTGTGCTTGCAGCGAAAGGAGTTCCGCTTGAACGTTGAATACCAGTATTCATATATGCCCCATTATCGTAACAGATATATAGAAAGTCGTGCCCTCGTTCAAGTGCGCCTGATAATGATTGAATACCAATATCAAAAGTACCACCGTCACCACCAAAGGCTATAATGTCAATATGTTCGTCTTTGATCATTCCTTTACGACGCATGGTTTTAAACGCAGCCTCAATTCCACTAGCTACTGCTGATACATTTTCAAAAGCTACATGCAGCCAGGGAACCTTCCAAGCTGTATAAGGGTATATTGTACTTGCTACTTCCAAACACCCTGTGGCATTGCAAATTACTGTTGGTTTGTTGAAAGCCATTGTTACTTGACGAGCCATCGAACCAGCCGCGCATCCGGCACATAATCGATGACCACCAGAGAACATTACTTCTTTTTGTGCATAATCTTTGAGTGCTACCATTTTCATTCCTCCTATTCTCTTACACCCCACCAGAAATACGGAACGTTATTTCCTTCACTAAAGGATTTCTTAGATCGGTCAAACATAGCAACCCATTCTTTCACTAAACAATCACGTCCTCCTAAACCATAACAATACTCTGCCATATAAGGAGTTTGTTTAGCATTGAATAGGGATGATTTTACATCTTGTCCAAGTATTCCACCAGGGCTACCGAAGGAGTGAGCTCGTTCAACAGAAATTACACCTTTAAGATTCTTTGTTAACTGAGTGAATTCTTCACCAAACCAAGGGCGATAAACACGGATCTTAATGAGGCCAACTTTTTCACCTTTTGCTCGTAACTCATCCACAGCAGTTCGTGCATTCCCTGCACCGCTTCCCATTGTGACATAAGCATATTCTGCATCATCAATCATATAACTCTCAACAGGTTTATATTCACGACCAATTAGCCCTTTCCATTCCTTGAATGTGTTAAGAATTTCAGCTTTGGCTCTTTGTTGAGCATCTCTAACTTGTGCTCGGGCTTCCATGTAATAATCCTGCAAATGGAGTAAACCAATACTAACTGGATTATCTGGATCTAAACGTAGTGCAGTTTTTCTATCACCACCAAGGAAATCAGTAACAACACTACGCTCAATTGTCTCTATTCCTTCAATTGCGTGCGAAAGAATGAAACCATCAATACCGACCGCAACGGGTAGAAGAATATCTGGATGTTCTCCAATTTTGAAAGCCATAATGGTACTATCGTAAGCTTCTTGATTAGTCTCCGCAAAAATGCTGATCCAGCCACTATCTCTAAAAAGAAGCTGATCTGTTTGTTCACCGTGAATATTAATAGGCCCTGAAATAGCACGATTCGCAACTGCCATAACAATGGGTGTTCGTGACGAAGAGGCTATTTGTAGAATTTCAAACATTAACATTAATCCAGCACTAGCTGAGGAAGTAAATACACGTCCACCTGCAGTGCTAGCTCCAATACAAGCAGACATAGCAGAATGTTCAGACTCTACACACACGAATTCAGTGTCAACTTCTCCGTCTGCAACAAAATCTGAAAAACGTTCAACGATTATTGTTTGTGGTGTAATTGGATATGCGGCGACAACATCAGGATTAACTGTCTTTGCTGCTTGAGCAATAGCATCGTCACCAGTTACTGCTATACGATTCATTTCAAGTCCTCCATTACAATTGCTTTGTTATCCTTTCTTCCAGGACATTCATGTGCACACACTCCACATCCTTTACAATAGAAGAAATCAAATTTTGGGTATGCTTTTCCATCGGCGCCTTCTTCCATTGTGATAGCGCTATCTGGGCAGAAAAAGTAGCATTTGAAACAACTAATACAGTTCTCAACAATTAAACGAGGTTGTTGAGCTGCCCAATCTCCAGTTCTAAAGAATTTCGCTGATCCTGCTGGGGTACTTCCAGCCATGGGTAGTTTCTTATAACCCCATTTTTCAGCGACCCATTTTTTAAAATCTTCATCATTAATATCGGTGGGTAAAACGTCAGGCATTAATTTTTAACCTCCGCATAAGAACGATTAATAGCTTTTGTGTTCTTATCTGCAATAGCTCCTTTCCCTTTAAACCGATTATGGATTGCTTTTTCAAGCATTTTTAAGTCTATAATCGCGTTTTCGGTTATTTTACACAAAGCACCTAGAATTGCTGTATTTGTAACAGCCATTCCTATTTCTTCTTTAGCAATTTTGGATGCATCAACAGTGTAAAGTTTAGCGTCAGGTCGTTTTTCCGTTATGGCTTTTACTGCATCTATATTCGGATTATCAGTGTTTATTAAAATAATACCACCTTCTTGTAGTCCAGCTGTCACATCTATTTGACTGAGGAGAGATGGATCCTGAACGACGACAATATCAGGTTCATACACTTCTGTTTTCACATAGAATTTCTTATCCGAAATTCGAGCAAATGCTGCGATGGGAGCGCCAGAACGCTCTGGCCCGAATGTTGGAAACGCGTGTACAAATTTATCTTCAAGTAGAGCGGCTTCAGCAATTAAATAACTACTAGTCATTACGCCTTGTCCGCCCCTACCGTGTAATCTTATATCAATCATTTTCGTTGTCAAAACAAGTACAACCCCTATTTATGAAATAATTTCATCTCCTAGTTATTTAGGGCAAATAAAAGATTCAAAAGATAGATTATTAATGCTATGTATTAACAATGGTAAACATTTTTGGTCCCCCATTCACCGAATAGTAATTTCCATAGAGTTAATAATAGGGTCTGAGAAGATATGAAGTGTAAAAACAAAAACTGATATTAATTACTTGGATAAGAATACAACTTCAATAACGAACAGCTAGGGGTACATAAATGATGCGGGATAAGTATGTTCTGAAAATATGCTCTTCAGGGTCGTATCAGGTTGGAAAAACGTCTCTGATTAGACGATATGCTGAGGGAACTTTCTCTTCAAATTACATGCCAACAATTGGGGTTGATATTACATCAAAATTAATAACTGTTAATAATCAGCAAGTGAAACTAATATTACACGATACTGCAGGACAGGAAGTCTTTGGTAGACTTCGTAGATTCTATTATGAAGGTTCTGTAGGATGTTTGGTCATTTATGATATAACGAGACGTGATACTTTTGACTCTGTTGAACATTGGGTAGCTGATTACAAAAGCGTTAGGGGTGATGACAAGCCTTTAGTCCTTATTGGCAATAAAATTGATTTGGAGGATCAAAGAGCTGTCTCAACAAAAGAAGGTCAAACCTTAGCGGACTCATATGGAATTCCATTTTATGAATGTTCAGCAAAACTAGGAGGAGAATTAATTCCTAAGATATATACAGACTTGATAAAGAACAATTTCGATTTGTTTAAATAAATTCCTTTGAAAACTATTCTTCTTCGTTTATTCCTGTATTTTTACTGAAATTAATCTCTTCAATTTCTTTGTCCTGATCTGATTCTTCCGAAAGAGGTATTAAATCTGAATTTGATGAAATTTCTTCCTTTTCTTCAGTAATAGTTGATTGAAATTCAGTCTCTTCCGTTATGTCAAATTCTAAATCACTAACAGGGATATCTGATGTTGTTTCTTCTAATTCTCTCCAATCTTCATTAGTAGGAGCAGTTGTATCAATAGGAGGATCAATTTTTTCGTTTTCTAGACTCTGTTCTTGCTCTACTGGTTCTTCATCAATTTGTTTATCAGGAGTAATTTCAATTGAATCTTCTTGAACTATCCCTTCCTCTTTCTCATCCAATTGCTCTTCAAAGCTTTCATCGTCCAATTCTTCTGGTTCCTCTGCTTCAAAGTCACCCATTAAACGCTTTAAACGCCAAAGCATTTGTAACTTCAATCGTCGACTTTCATTATCGAATCCAAAAGCACGAGCGAATTTCGGTGTAGAAGTATATATTAACGACCGTGCTCGCTTCTCACTAACCACAAATCCATTATCTTCTAATTTCTGGCATATTTCAGTAACTTTGATTGGTCCAATCCCCGTAACCATTTTCTTTACAAGTGCAAGTGAAATAGGTTGCCTATATGAGATCTCTGTTAACACCCTTCTTTCTGAGGTCGACAAAAATAAATCTGGTTCAAGGGCTTGAAAGAATTCATGAAAAATTGGGTTTAAGTGTAATACCCAACGATCTTTAGATATTTCATGAATGATTAATGCTGAACCACGTTTTTTCTTCCTGCTTAATCGTCGAATGGCCCTTTTAATTGTAGGTGAGTCTTCCTCAAAGTTATCAATGATTTCAGAAATATGAATAGGTCTACCAATAGCAAAAAGTGCTCCTTCTATTCTTTCCTCTAATGAGACTGGAGGAAGATCTTTCTTTAATAGTGGAAAAATTTCTGATACCGAAGAAGATGTACCTGAATACCTCGTTATTATTTGTGGAGAGATAAAAGAGAAAATCGATTCATTTTGATCAACTAGGGTTTCTATAAAAGGTAACATACTAGGTTGATCTAATTCTGTTTTTCCAGCTTCCAAGAGCGATTCTGGGAGTATCTTTGCATATTGGCCAAATTTTTCTTCAAACGGAGTTTCCTTAATTTCGAAAATTGGTTCTGAAGATTCTTCTGTTTCCTCTGAAATGATATTTGAAGGTTCAGTTTCACTTGAGACCTCCTTTATTTCCTTTTCCTTAATTTTCTTGTCAGAAGTTTCCTTTTTTTTACGACGGAACAGACGAAACATATCATTACCTCAAAATTAACATTTTCACTCGTTTGATTGTAGTTGACTTAAGGCATAATTTCGCAATCCCATTTGGATTGCGTTTTTAATCATTTTAGGTTCCTCTGGCAACTTAAAAAGGGTAAGAAATTCCTCTGTTACGGTGATTTCTTTTTTACTTCCTTTTTGGACAATATTCAACAAATTCATTGCTTGTAACTCGTCAATATCTTGAGTTACTGGTTTTCCGAAGATTCTAATCATCTTACTTGGGCTGATTGTCTCCTGAAGTACATATTCTTTGAAAGCAATGAGACTAAGAACTTTTAGAAGATGTCGTGGGACTTCACTACGTTTAATAAATGGCCAATGAAGATGTAAGGCTACCTCATCTCGTAATTTTAACTGAACTTTTTGATCTTCAATATCTGCAATATAATAAGCAGTATTTTGATCTAAATATTCATCTCTTATTTCCTCAATATATTTTTCAATTTTACCCTCACTCGTTTGAGTTATTTCTGAGAGTTCTTGAAAACTAACTGGCCTATCGAATAGAAATAAGGCAGCCTCAATAATATCCTTTTCATTCAAAGAGTTAATATCCATTTGAACACCGAAACAAAGCTAGATATATACGAACTGATTTTTCTCCTTATAATCATTTTTCATTCGTGAGTTGTAACTTATCCTCCAGTTTTGAAAAATACTTCTCTTCCTAAATAATATTTTGAATAAGACTTCTATTGGTTAAACTATTGAATCTAGATGTTAAGATTAATGAATACTAGGAGATCAATGTCTTCTGATTAGTATTACTTACCTATAAAATCTTTTAGACAATTTTCTATGAATGACTATCTTTATAACACCTGACTTGCCTCAATTATAAACGAATCAAACCAAAAAGGATTTCATTTTCAAATGGACTGGAATAATTACGGTTCATTATCGAGGAGTCCTTTACTGGATATTAATTTCTTTATTCATATTAATAGTAAATAAAATGTATCCCTACAAGAAAAGGGAGAATAAAAAAAGGTGATTTTATGAGTTTGGGACTGGAATCATTAAATCTAGATTTTCAAGAAAGTAAATTATATATAATTCTACTAGCGAATGGTCCGCAAAGTATAGGCGAGCTTATTAAGAATTCAGGAGTCGTATCGGCTGACATAGAAAAAAGTCTGGAAGGGTTAAAGAAAAAAGGATATATTCATGAGATCCAAGGTATTGCAAACCGATATCATGCAATACTTCCTTTTCGAGAATTAAAGCAGGAGGGGGAAAAAACGATTTCTCAAATGGAAGCTCTTGCTTCTCAATTAGATGAACATATCTCGAAGAAACTAGAAACTATCCTATCTACAATGCGAGAAGAATCTGAGCGAATGAGTAATGCTTTAACAAAAGCAAAGACAGAAATTGACCAATTGGAGACAAAAGCTGAAAATAATATTGAGGAACTTACAGCGAAGAACGTTCTCGAAGTTGAACAAGAAAATGGTAAAGCTCAAGAAACTCTGAAGGAAACAATAAAGCTAAAACAAGAAGAACATCAAACACTGCTAACAAATGTCGGATCCGCATTCAATCAAAAAACAGATACATTCAATGAAAAATTTCAGGCAATTAATCAAGATTTAGAAGCTGTGTATGGTCAAGGTCTTGAGGAACTTAAAAATACTGAAACTAATCGAAATCAGCAATCTGATACTGATGCTCAAATGCTTATTACTAAATCAGAAGATGATTTAGTTCAAGGTGTTCAATTAATTCGTGAGTCGTTACAGAATACTGGACAAACACTTTTAAATTCAATTAATAAGCAAAATGAGATGTTTGAAAATCAGATATCAGAAACTGTCACTGGATTAACAACCAGTATTGAGACTACAAGTGAAAGTAGTAAAGCTAGTTTAACTACTTCCATAGATACTTATCATGCTGAACTCAGTAAAGAGTTAGAATCAACAAAAAATGAGACAAAGACAACTCTAGAAGCCTCTAAGGATACAATTTCAACTCAATCTTTTGGGAGTTCAGAGAAGATACAACAAACAATTGATGAGATCCTAACAGGTGCACAAAATCAAATAACTGAAATGTTTGAGCAAGCACAGACAACGGTGACTCAAAGGCTTGGTGAAGCAAAAACACAGGTAGGTAGTTCTTTAAATCAGTTTTCTGAAACAATGAGAACCCAGGTAGATACTGATTTCCAAAATGTCTTGAAAAACTCCGAAGGTGTTTTAACGAATCTCGCTGATAAAGCTAGCGTAACTCACCAGAACGTTTCAACTGAACTTACCAAGCAATTTGAAGAATTCAAAAACGAAAGTACGAATAAAATCGATACGGTTAAAGGGTTAACCACCAAAAGTCTCAATCAATCAATCGAGTCTTTAAGACAAGAAATTCAATCACATATGAAAAACTTTGAAACAGCTCTGGCACCTCAAGAAAACGGATTGAAAGAGGAGTTTACGAAATTCAGTTCGGAATTCAAAGCATCCCAGAATCAATCCCTTAATAATTTTACTCAACAGCTAGAGATTTTTAAAACGGAAGTTCTTACTAGGAATAAAGAGTTGAGTGATAAAGTAAAACTAGATATTAGCACTTTGAAGGAAGGAGTACAGAATTCGATTGCTGAAATGACTGATATGGTTCAAAAGTACGATGAAAAGTACGGAGATATCTTAATAGAATCAAGTACAAAAGCTTCAGAAGGCCTCATCACAAAAACTCGTAGTTTGCAAGAAAAAGTGGTCTCTGTTCTGAGTGAGATGACTAAAGCCGCTGATCACCAGCTTTCTGCAACTAATCAGCTTATTTCAGACAGTATGCAAACAGAAATGTCTACATTGGAGAATGAAATGAAAGACTATGCTTTAAAGTTCGATGACGTTTCTAAAAAGAACGATGAGGCACTCAAAAACTATCTCTTTTCATTAGAAAAGCTAGCATCATTAGTTACAGAAAATCCCGCTCCTGATATACAAACAGCACCCATTTTATCAAAAGAGGCCACTTTACAGTACATAGAAGGTATGTTCACTAGATTAAAGGGTGGAATGACGCTGCTGGTTCCTTCAATTGAGGATATCCCGTTGGATTCTATTTTAGCAACAAAAAATCACCAGAGAATTAATCTAGTCAGTGTACTTGATCCTGAGACAAATAAAGATCTCCTGAAGAAACTTTTACAGAAACCGAATGTTCGTGTGAGAAAAGTAGATGTGGCTAAAGCGGGAAGTATTGAAGGATATCTTGCTGCTGATCGTGATGGTGAAGAAGTTATTATCGGAGTAAAAGAGGATAAAGGGGAAACAATTGCAATAGCGAGTCTAGCTGATAGCTTCATAGTATTAATGGGTAAAATAGTACTAGGAGACTATTTCTTAGCAAGATCTCAAGAAATACCTCGAGCTGAAGTGGGATTATAAATAATAATCACTCTTCATTCTTCTTCTTTTTTCCTTTCTTAAAAATTTGAATATATATCTCGTAAGGTGGATGTAATTCTTGTTCAGCTGTAATTTTTTCATCTCTAAAGAGGTACAGAAGGGAAATTAGTACTCTAGCACGAGTTAACCTTTTGTGTTCCTCTGATCCTTCCTGAGCTCCCATGCTATTGACGACTTTTGAAAATTCTGCCTCTTTATTTTTATCTTTGTCCGCAAGAGTTTTTATTATGTCAAAGGTATTATTTACAATATCCTCTATTGCTACCCTGTCCAAATCTAGCTCATAATCAAACCCTTCAAAATCAGCAAGTTCCAATTTTCGCCTTTTACGTGTCGTTTCTGCGGTACCCTGCTGTTTATTCCTCTCCTCTTTCAATTTTTCAATTTTCTTTTTCTCGTCTTCTTCTTGAAGAGCTAGTAGAAGCTCTGCATAAAACTCTTCAGGATTTGCACTTTCTGCAAGTGATAGGATTTCTCTAGTAATATAATAAGCCAAAGGAATTTTGAATTGGAATGCTCTACGTTTAGTTCTAATAGCAATTTTTTCTTCCTGCTTTTTCTCGTATTGGAGAGCCAAGCTTACCTTTTTCTTGTGAATCCTTGCTGCACTATAAATTGCTTGACCTAAGATCCTAAAATCTAACCCTTGGTCTAGCAATTTGCCATAAAAGTCAGGTAGAATCTCTTTCAACTGAAATTCTTTTATAAAACGAACTTTTTCAGGAAAAAGATCTGGATTAATTAAGTAAACATAGGGTTCTTCAAGAAAAAATTGTTCTCGGTGGCTGAATAGCCGAATATACTCATCAGTTTCTTCATCATCTGATGAGTCACTATCCTGTTGTACTTCTGATTCAGCCATCATATTTACCTTCGATTGTCATAGTTTTCCTTAAAAAGTCTGATCCCTTTCTAATTGCATATCTTCACTCATTTGGATAGAAAAGACTGAGCTCAGGCCTTTTACATTCGTGCATCCGTATAGTCTGTCTGCCCAGGCCATTAAAATATCTCGGTGACTGATTACAAGAAATTGGGCCATAGGTGAGGATTTTCTTGATTTTTTCTGGTCTTCACCTTCCTCCCTACCAACACTACGACTCATTTTATTTAATAATTTTGCTACTCTTCGGACGTTCATCGGATCAAGTGCTGCGTCTATCTCATCTAAAATGTAAAAAGGTTGAGCATCCACTGTTTGGACCGCGAATATGAATGCTAATGCGGTAAGTGCTTTTTCTCCACCTGACATACTTTCTAGTGATGCAACTTTCTTACCTGCTGGATGAGCTTCAATAAATAGACCACCCTCGAATATATCTTCTCCCTTCTTTGGGTCTTTTTCTAATATTAATCGGGCATCTCCCCCTGAGAGTTCATTAAATATTAGTCCAAAGTGTTTATTTACAGATTTGTAAACTTTCATGAAGACCGAATACTTCTCGGTTTCAATTTCTTCAATAAAATCTAAAATCACTTGTCTTTCTTCAATTAAAATGTCTCTACGGTCAAGTAATTCAATATATCTTGAATTTTCAGATTGAAACTCTTTTAGTGCTCGCATATTAACAGGTTCGAGTCTTTTTTTCTCATCAGACTTTCTATTTATCTCCGAATTGATTTTTTGCTCATTTACTTTCTTTAATTCTTCAGCATCTTCAGGAAGGATTTCTATCTGCGCTTCTAGTGCTTCTTGCTCTAATTTTTCGGTTTCAACAGCAATTCTCTCTCTTTGTAATTTTATCTCAGTTACTTTCTCTTCATCTTTTGCAATTTTTTCGTTGAGACGATCTTTGTCTTTTACTAATTGTCCTTGATACTTCTTTTGAGTAGATAAATCGGATTTAAGATCTTTGATTTCAGTTACAAGTGTTTCTTCATTCTCAAGAATTTTAGCTAAATCTACATTAAATTGCTCGACTTGTTCAATGAGTATCTGACTTTCCCCTTCTAAGTTTGATGTTTCTACATTTATTGAATTAATTTCTACTTCGGTTTCACTATAACGCGTCTTTCTCTCTTCTTTCTGGCTATCTAAACTCTCAATTCGGGAATCAATACCCGTCAATTTTCCCTGCATTTTCCCAAGTCTTTGCTCAATCTGGTTCATCTTTTCTAAAAGAGGACGTGTATCAGCAGCATTTAATCGTTCTTCAACACTTTTTACCTCTTCATCAAGTATCTCGATATTCGTTTCATGTGCTTCAAGTTCTTCTTTTTGTCGATCACGATCAAGTTTCCGCTCCTCAAGATTTTGCTTTAAAGGATCCAATTCACGATCGATACTTTCTGAATTCTCTGTATAAAGCTTAATTTCATTTTCCTGCTGATTAAGTTGAAGAGTTGCCCCCTGAATGCTTTTAACTAGCTTTTCGATGGATGTTACAATGACCTTTTCTATTTGTAGTAATTTCTTCTGATTTTCTTTTTCTTGCTTGAATTCTTCATTTAACTGATTTAGTTGAGTCGTGATATCTTCCATTTCTGTCTGTAGTGCTTCTACAGAAGCTTGAGCTGATACTAGATGAAATCCACCATATATGGTTCCATTTGAGTTAAAAATGTCCCCATCTGCAGTAGTAATTGTAGATCCGTGTTTTTTCCATTGTTGACCTGCTTCTTTTAATGAGGATACAACTTGGTTTTGTTCACGCACTTTTTGTATTATTTTTGAGAAATCATCACTGGATTTAAGTTTAAACTTCTCTAGAGGAATGAAGTTTGCAGCTCCAACATTATTATCCTTCAGGATCTGTATACACTCTAAACTAGTGTCAATTGTTTCTGTAATTATTGCATCAGAAAGATGTCCAATATCAGGAGGAATAGTGACTGATCCTTCTGACATATTCTGAAATTCCCCCAAGATACCCTGTATTTCTCCTTCGTTCTTCATTTTACTTATGAAAGAAACTGCTGGATTTTCTTTTCCTCCTTCCGATTTAACAAAAGATGAAATAGTATCAATTTTCGCCTTGAGAACGAGTTGCTTGTCACTTAAATCTCTGATCTTCTCCTCGAGAGTAAGTATTTTCGATTCAATGGATTCCTTTTTCTCTTCGATATCAGATAATTTTGAGGTCGCTTCTGTCTGTTGAGTACTTTCTTCTTCAATGCGAGTCTTTAATTCTTCAGCTCTTGATTCTGATTCACTTATCTGGTTCTTTGCTTCAGTTTTGCGTCTGTCATACTCATTAACATTGTTTTGCAATGCTTTGACAGTTTCATTCGATACCTCGAAAGACACTTGCGTTTTGGTTAAACGACTGCTTTCGTTTTTGTACCTTCTTTCAGCATCCTCAAATTCTACCTTGATCTCATCATATTCTTGATTCTTTAACTCAAGTTCTTCTTCTAGAGCTGTTCGTTCTTCCTGAATTTCTTTAATTTTACCATCCAGTTCCCTACGTTTTTCATTCAGCTCATCTCTAGTTTGAGAATCCCCTTCAATCTTATTTTGAATCTCTGTTAGTCTAGTTTGTAATTGTGTAACTCTATTATGGTTAGATTTAACCGTTTTCTTATTATATTCAGCTTTCTCATGAACTTTAGTTTTTTCTATGTTCTTTTCTTCTGCGGATGTTCTTATTTCTTTTAATGAAGTTTCAACCCTAATTAATGAATCCTCGATTGTTCTGACTTTCTCATTAACTTCATTTACATTCGAATCGATTTGCGATCTTTCTGTAACCAGCTGCTCCTGAGTGTCTCTTATTGAATTAATATCTTCATCAAACTTTTCAAGGGATTTATTATTAGTATGATAAGAGTATGAGATAAGAAGGGCTTTGAGTTGAAGTACTTCGTTATCTAGTTGACTCCAGCGTTCGGCATCTTCCTTTTCCTTTCTTAATGACTCAACACGCTTTGCTATCTCGTTAACGAGAAGTTGAAGTTCATCCATTCTCTTATTTGCTTCTTCAAGTTCTGATAGGGCTGATTTCTTTTTTTCATCAAACTGACCAACACCAGCTAAATTTTCCATCATTTGCCTTCGTTCAATGGGATTCATTCCGACGATTTCGCCAACCTGACCTTGAGCGATTATATTATAACTGTGAATAACGTCTATCCCTGCGATTCGCAATTTATCCAAAATATCTGTTCGAGTGGTTCTTTTTCCATTTAATCGATATGTACCAGAACCATTTCGTTTCAGTTCGCGGCTTACTACAACTTCTGATTCTTTTAGTGGTATAGCATAATCATTATTATCAAAAATGATTTCTACAAATGCTTTATCAGCAGCTTTTCTGCCTCCAATACCGTTATAAATCAAGCCTATCATCTTATCTGCTCGCATACTCTTTTTAGATAATGCGCCCAAACAAAAATTAACAGCATCTATAGCATTTGATTTTCCACTCCCGTTCGGCCCCACAATGACAGTAAAACCTTTAGCTAGAGGCATTCGGACTGTTCCTGGACCATATGACTTCCAACCAGTCATCCGAATTTCTTTTATGTGTACCATACGTTGGGCCTCTAAATAAAGTTGAAAAGAAGTGCAATGTAAACTGATTGGTTAATCGAATTAAAGCCCTTCCTTATAAAACATCATTGTATATATGCACTGAATTTGGTTCAACGAATATAAAGATATTCGAATGTGTTTCACTAACTTCTGAGGAAGATATCAGCGCCATAATGGGCGTTCACTAAGTTATTAGAGTTCTCTGATGAAATTCATATTTTTTCAGAGTTTGTAAGCATGTTCAATCATTTGAATCCAATGAAGAAGTCTTAGCAGGGAAATTAAATTTAATGGCAGGAATATCTAAGAGGGATTTTTCTTTTTATGATCTTCAATTATCAGAATTCCCAAATGAGCAAATGGGGAGCTTAATCCTTCTCCAGTTTTTGCTGAACAGAAATAATATCCTGATAAACTGTATTCCTTTACGAATCTAATGGCCGCTTCTCTAACTACTTCTCTTTGTTCTTCCTTTATTGTATCAATTTTATTTCCTAATAGAATGACTGGAATATTTGGATCATTGTGTTGTTTAAGCATTGATAACCAGGTTGGTATTTCTGAGAGAGTTTGAATTCTTGACGTATCGAAAGTAACGACTCCAGCGGAGGATCCCTGGCAATAACCAGGAAAGAGAGACTTAAAACGATCTTCTCCTGCATAATCCCAGTAAGCAACTCGTAAAATTGTTTTTCCAACCTCATGGTCAAGGATAAGAAAATTGACTCCGACAGTGCTGATCGCTGGAATATAATTATTTGTTTCCAAACGTTTCAGAAGTGTAGTTTTTCCTACACCACCTGGTCCAGCTACTACTACCTTAACCGTTAATACGCTGGGGTTAAAAACAAATTTGCTTGAAGGCATAAATTGCAATTTCCATACTGATTGTTAGTTTTGTTTTTCTAAAATGCGCACGACCAATTTGTGTAGTAGTTCTTGAGTGTTTTTTCCCGTAATAGCACTTGTTGCGAAATATTCATCAAAATGATGCTGATTTCTAAACTCATTAATTTCAACGGGTGAAATTGAAACACCCAGGTCGGCTTTTGTTGAAACTAAGAAATTTACGCTCTCCTCCACTCTTCCATATACATTAATCCATTCGTGGAGAGCGGTAAAGGTTTGTTCTCGGGATGGATCAAATGCAAGTATTAATCCATCACAATCAGATGCATATTGAAGAAATATCATGCGAAACCGAGGTTCTCCCCCAAAATCAAAAAGATGAACATTTATTGTTGATCCATCATCAAGAGTTACAGTTTTAACGGTAAAATCGAATCCAATAGTAGAATAAAGATCTTTTAAAGGAAACTGTTCATGAATAAATCTATGTACAAGTGAAGATTTTCCCACTCTCTTTTCTCCCGCAATAACCACTTTTAAGGATCTATTCGTCGACACCTATAATTCACGTTCCGTCAATTAACCTTAGAACATACAAGAATTTAAATCTTATCAATTGATTCACTCGATTGAGAAAATTTATGATTGCCTAAGTTATTCCTCTTCTTCGACTTCTAAAGGTATTTCTTTTACCATCGCTTTAACTTCTTTGGGTATTTGAATTTCTGCAGTTTTAATTAGCATCATTAGTTCTTCAGTATGTAATGCAACTGTAGCCAATAATGAAAATACAGCTTCATACTTCTCATTTACCTTCCTTTCGATAACAGCTTGAATTTCACGCTGGATTCGTCCTAACTCTTCTTTATAGCTTTGAATATTCTCAGATTGTTCCTCAATCAGAGCTTCATACTCCTTAACAGATTTCTGTAAGTTTTGAGTCAAATCTTCTCGAATTTTTGTAGTCTGGGTTTGGAGTTGCTTGCTTAGATCAGAAAATGACTCTTGAAGTTCCTCTCCCACCTTTTTACGCGTATAATGTTCAGAGACTTCATTTAGAATATCAATATCAGATTCTTTAAGATTTTGTGTCATCAGGGTAAGCTCAGTTCTAATATTCTCATTAAAGCTTTCAAGAATACGTGAGAAATTTTCAAAATGTGTTTGTTGATCCTTTTTAGACAGAGAAACAATTTCTTGCAGTTTCTCTTTGAAATTTTGAATACTATCACGAATTTCGTTCAGTGAATCTGTATGTTCCTTTGTTACTGCTCCAAGCTGTTCCATCCCAGTCCCAAGTATATCCAATAAATTTGTGACATTTTTTGTTTGTGATTGTAATTGCCCTGAAAGGTTGGATATATCTTCTGTTAATTTTTCATCTTGATCTTGGATAATCTGATTAAATTTTTTGTTTTGCTCATCTAATTCAGTTTTCAATTCTAGTTGTTTTGCCCCTATTGATTCTGATAACTCTTTTGATGAATTTTCCACTGATTGATTAAGCTCTGTTGATGTTTTTTCTATTTCTTGTTTATTAAGATCAAGTTTTACACCCTGATCTAATATTGAATCTCTTAATTCTTGAATCTCTTCTCCCTGTTTTGACTGAAATTCTTGTGAAATTATAAATCTCTCATCGATTTTCGAGAATTTATTTCCTAGTTGAACATCAAAATCTTGAAATTTTTTCTCCAAATCTTCAACTTTTACTGATAAAGATTCTAACTTAGTTGAGATACCTTGAATATAAGTAGTTAACTCAAGTATCTTCTCTGCAAGCTGTAGATCTTCGGTTGTTTCTTCAAAATTCTCTTCAGACATTTTTAGTTTTCTCCTTGAATATTCTAAGTGAGTCTTCAATGGCAATACGTATATCCTCGAGACGGTTTAGTAATCGTGTTTCTAGACTTTCTTGAAGTATAAAATCTTCTAGTTCTATTTTTTCACGGATGACAGGTGCAAATCTTCTCCAATGAGATTGAGTTTCATGAATATTTTTCAAGCTAGTAACGATTATAACTTTGAGCTCATCACTAAGAGTATCTACCAGCAAGCCATAAGTTTTCTCATTGATTTCAAGCTCACTAATCCCTTCTTCGAGAATATGAGTTCTTTTAAGGGCTAAAAAAAGGTTTGGATTCTCTTGAACTATTGGAAATAGCTCCTTAGAGGTCTGAACTAAGATTCCAATAACTGAAAATCCTGCAGCAAATTTATCTAATAATTCACGAAGGCTCATAATAATCACAGAATCAGGAACCTACTAATTGAATAATTACGTTCTTGTCTCTTAAAATCATCCATATTCACAAAAGTATCAAAAGGCCTATGATTGGAAATAGTATTGATGATTTTAATGAGTCAATCTCAATCCGCTAATACTTTAACTGTAATTATCCCAACTTTGAACGAGGAAAAGAATATCTCCAACCTGATTAATGAATTAATTAAACTTTATCCTGAAATTTCTGTTATAGTAGCTGATGATGGTTCTACTGACAAAACTGGGGAAATAGTAAAACAATTTCATGATAAAAACAAATTTATCAGATTTTTAGATCGAAAAGATGAAGAAGTTAAAGGACTGACAATCTCTCTAATTGATGCATTAAAAATAACTAAAACTCCATTCTTTATGGTAATTGATTGTGATTTTCAACATCCACCAGAGAAAATTGGTGAAGGTTTGGATTTGCTAACTAATGGCAAACAACTTGTCATTGGAACTCGAAAAAGTGTTGAGGGTTGGAGTTTAAGTCGGAAAATTATTTCTTGGGGCGCTACAACATTGGGAAAGGTCAGTTTATGGTTTAGAAGGCGTTATCGGCCCAAGGATATTATGAGCGGCTTTTTTGGAGGGGAAACAGAAACAATCCTATCAATAATTCTGGAGAATCCAAAAACAATTTCTCCCAAAGGATATAAACTGTTATTCGATGTTTTGAAAGTTCTACCAAGGAATATAAGAGTAGGTGAGTTTCAGTACATTTTTCAGACTCGTCAGGCTGGCGAATCAAAAATAGGGTTTAAGCACATACTTGTGTACTTCAGATCTCTCTTTTAAGAAGAAAGCTAGAACTGTCTTTGTTCTTGAATTGATCGTTGAGGAACAGCACGCAGTCGACTGGTTGTTCGGCTGGTTTTTCTCTGACTTTCAACAAATTTCATGACGTTTGTACCAAGAAGACCAAAAGCAGCTTGAATATTTACTCCTGTTTTAGCTGAAGTCTCTATATAGTTGCATTCAAATCCTTCAGGTTTTGTAAGATCTGTTAATCGATTTGTGAAAACCCTGCCCTGCTCGGGTGAGACCGTATCATCTGATAATTCTCTCATATCAATTTTATTTGCAACGACAACGATAGGAACCCTTCCACGTCCATTATTTCCCCAAAGTTCATTAATCCACTTTGGAGTATTGAAGTAAGAGTCTGGTCTTGTTACATCATAAACTAATAATGCCCCTACACACCCTTTATAATAAACTTCACGAACAGCATCGAATCTTTGTTGACCTGCTAGATCCCATATCTGATAACGTATTGGTGTGGTTCCAATTTTGTCATCCCTCATCGCAAAATCTGCACCGATAGTTAAGAGGTATTGAGATTTGAAGCCCTTACCTAAGTACCTTTCTCGGATAGCGGTCTTACCAACGCCACCATCTCCTATTAATACGATCTTTAGAACGGTCAATCGTCACTCTTCCTGCTTTCACTGGTTAAAATATAGAATGAAACTTAATATGTCTTACTAGAAAGATCTTCCGAACTTCAACGAATACGTTGTAATCAATGTCAATTCTAAACGTTGTTTCATCCGTTTGACGACATAAATATGAATATTTGGTTTAACTATTTGTTCATTTCGGTTTACGCTTAATATTGGTAAAAAGGTTTTTTTACGAATTCCGATTGCTTTGAGAGATAATTTTAAGAGAATGATTGTATCATTGTGGATTAAGGTAGGTTAAAATTATGAGCAATGTGTTACTACTTAGTCGAAAAGACGTTGAATCAGTATTAGTAATGAAAGACACTATTGAAGCAATGAAAAGTGCTTTTAGTCAGCTTTCAGATGGATCAGCTGTACTACCTCAGCGAATTGTGATATCAACCAAGAAAGGCTTGAGCTTATATATGCCAGCATATCTTCCTCAATCAGAATCACTTGCTGTCAAAGTAGTTACTGTTTTTAAAGATAATCCCAAATCTTACAACCTTCCCACCACCTTAGGAAAGGTTCTATTGCAGGATGTTAACACGGGTGATGTGATCTGTATAATGGATGGAGGTTACTTGACGGCAATGAGAACAGGAGCCGTATCAGGGTGTGCTATTGAATATCTTGCCAAAGAAAAATCGGAAACTGCTGGTTTATTCGGGACAGGAGTTCAGGGCATGACTCAATTATGGGCCGCGTGTGTTGCAAGACCCACGATTAAGAAATGCAAGGTTTACGATGTCCAAAAAGATGTTTCGGAAGAGTTTGCTCAAAAAATGAGTAAGAAATTGAATATTATGGTAGAAGTTGCTGATTCTGCTGAGGATACAGTAAAAAGTGCAGATATAATCTTAACCGCCACCACCTCTGCGACTCCGATCTTTCATGGAAAATGGGTAAAACCAGGAACTCACATCTCAGGAATTGGTTCCCATAGTCCAGGAACAAGGGAATTAGACGGGGAAACAATACTGAATTCGAAAGTTATCTGTGATCAAATAAGTGCATGTCTTACAGAGGCAGGAGATCTTATAATACCTTTGAATGAAGGGATAATAAACAAAGAACATATTTATGGTGAACTGGGAGAAATAATTTCTGGTAAAAAACCTGGTCGTATGAATGAAGAAGAAATAACCGTATTTAAATCTGTAGGTTTAGCAATACAAGATGCTGCTGCAGCAAAATTGGTATATGAGGCTGCATTAAAGAAGAAAATCGGGGTAAATGTGGAAATTTGAAATTATTAAGTGAATAGAAATAAACAATTGACGTGAAAAGTATGAATGAAAACACATCTACTAGAAGTACAAGTTCATTGAAATATACGTTATTAATCGGATTAGGATTTATGACGACTGGAATAAGTTGGAGTATGTATAATACATATGTTCCTGTTATGCTTGAAACTACTTGGTTTTTCAAGGAAAATAGTTACTTTCTAATGCCAGCTCTATTAATTATTGGTCTTATTATGACCTTTGACAATATAATTGCTTGGATTATCCAACCTTGGGTTGGGGCCAGAAGCGATAACACTTGGCATTCTCGATGGGGCAGACGAATGCCATATCTACTGATTGGAATACCAATCTCAGCCATTGCTTTTATCTTTATCCCACTGGTTTGGTGGTTTGTCCCTGGATCGGAATTTGGCTCTGTAACATTCTCGATTTTGCCTTTGTTACTTTTCATGTTAGTAATAAATATATTTAATGTGTTTATGGCTTCTTATCGATCCCCTGTCGTTGCATTGATGCCTGATTTGATACCACCTGAGGATCGTACAAAAGCTAACGGTGCAATTAACCTAATGGGAGGTTTAGGATCAGTAATAGCATTTTTTGGAGGGAAATTTGTAGTGAGTTTTGGTCGTTCTCTAGCACCAGCAGGTTCAGGTTTGGGTGATCAGTATGGTTTCTCAGTAGGATTTATTCTAACTGCTATTATCATGGTACTAGCTTTAATTGTACTTAGGTTGACGATAAAAGAATCAGAAATCCCATTCGGCCAAGAACTAGAAGAAGAAGCAAAATTAAGATCAACTTTTTCTGAAGTTTTTCGTTCGAAAGACAAATCTGGGATGTATATTTTAATTGCCATTTTCCTATGGTTTACCGGCTATCAAGCCATGGAAACATTCTTTTCCTTATATGGAGTTTATACTCTCGGTTTTGCTAATGTGGAAGATGTTGCTTTCTATCTCAATGCTTTTGCAATTCCATTTTTACTTATGGCTGTACCTGCAGGGTTAATTGCCGCTAAAATAGGTAGATCAAAGACAATAAAGATAGGGCTGGTTGGAATTCTTTTAGCATTGACCCCCTTGGCATTGTTACCTATGCATAGCCTTGCTACGGATAATCAAGGAACAGCATTAATAATTATGGTCATATGCTTGATATTTGGAGGATCTAGCTGGGCATTAGTGAACATAAATAGCATCGTAATAGTTTGGGAAATAGGAGGAGAAAAAAGAGGTGCATATACTGGACTCTATTATTTTTTCAGTATGCTAGCAGCTGTAGCAGGACCACCATTGGTTGGGTTAATGCTAACAATAATTAATGGACTTGTTGGTGGCCCAGGAAGAGAAATGGACTTCCTATTTTTGGTATCGATCGTATTTCTCTTCCTAGCATTTCTATCAATGTTCAAAGTAAAATCTGGAGAATTAGGGCAAAGATTGCAGGATTAAGCAATGTCGATCCTAACTCTCTTTTCCTTTTTTATTTTCCTACAACATCTCGAAAAACCAGACTAGGTCAATGAATAAGGAATATCCAGCAGTTATTGCTGGTTTAGACTTTCTAACTATAGTAGAATAAAAGATACCATCATCAGATCCAGTAATATCAATATCAATTAAACCAATTTCATTAATACGATTAGCAATGGCAGTTCG
>JAEOSP010000339.1 GCA_016840305.1 Candidatus Hodarchaeota archaeon | reverse complement strand
TTAATAATGATATCAGCCGATTTCTGTGAGGCTTTTTGTAGATTTTTTATTTCTTCTTCATCTTTTTCTGAACGTAAGGAGCTAAATAGTGATTCTGTATCAATATAATCCTTACCCTGAAGATGAGTAGAGATCTTCTGAAAGACTGTGTACCACATTTTTGGCTCAATACCAATCCTTTTTGTACTCTTAGGTATTATTTTGGTCGCCAATTTTGTAAAAGGGTTTTCAGTTTCCTCCCATTCAAAAACTTCAACTGACTTAGTTGCTTTTTTCACTCTATCTACTTCAAAAGCGGGTGCAAGAAACTGAGGAGGACCCTCAGAGTCAACGATACTTACTAATAACCTTTCACTCGGCACTTCCTTAACTCCAAACAGCCAGTGGAAGTTAACTCCGAATGGAATGATGACTGTGTCAATTTTTGATGAGCGCATTAATTTTTGGAGACGATCTAACTTTTCTTCTTTCAATGGTAACATTAACTCCTATTAAAATCATTTTCTATCTTAATATATCTATGGAATGGAAATTTAAGCAAAAAAATTCATCATTTTTTACTTTTCCATATTCTCTATATCTATTTTGAGATTATTCAAACCTATATTCCAAATTCTATTTAGGTCAATCTTTTATTATTGAATATATCTAATACTTTTCGTGAAAGCTACGAGCGAACAAATGTCTTTGATTAATAAATATCTTCAAAGCTTATCTTTTGGGGATATTGAATATCTACATACATTTGAAAGAGAGCAGGAGATTCTTGAGAACCTCAAGAGTATAACAAATAAGGATTCACACTTCCTTTTAGGTAGTAAGCTTTTTTCTCATATAGTGACCCAAAAAATGGCTCTTTACAATAAATCTCGTCAGTTAGGATACCTTTTCCAGCAGGATTTTCTTGAAACATTTAAACAACTCTACAAGGAAACTCGTGAAAAGGGAATCGAACCTTGGGAAGCTGAGGTTCAAACATCCAAAATATTATGGAATGCAATAGAGAAAAATCAAATTTCTGTATTGCTAAAAAGCAAGTTGGAATATCGTGACAGTCGATTAACCCCTAATAAGGATCTTGAGTATATAGAGGTATTTAATATTCAAAGGAATTTAATTAACATCGTACGCAGTACATTGACATTATTACGATCTCCTTCTTCAATTTATCAAGAATCTTCAAATCTCGTTAAGAAAGCTATTAAGCTTTATGAGGATAAACGCTATAAGGAGACGTATGTTCTTTTTGAATTAATCTTGAAGAATATTCAAGATTTGGAGGGAAGTAAATCGGCAATCTCATTTGCAGTACTTGTCGGATGTCTACTAATCTCTAATAAAGCAACAATATCAAAGGGTGTTTATTTCTTTCACAGAGCAGATAAAATTTTGGAAATAACCGAAGATAAGACAAATATCGATAATGAACTAATCGAAATGGCGCAAAGTTATTGGAAAATGGGGATGTATAAGAAATCTCTGGACAAGCTTTCCTTAGAGTTATATATCCATACAACTCAGCGTAATGAACTTCCAACAATGCATACTGAAGAAAGGTTAAGCAATTTCTATCTAAATTTACATCGATATATAGAAGCTCAAGAATGGTCTCTTCACTTTTTGAATTCTGCTGTTAGATCAAGTGATGAAGATCTTAAAATTGCTTATTTTCTACAAGCAAACCTTAGATATGCAATGACACTCTGCGGTCTCAATTCTTGGAATAAAGCTTTAGAACATCTCAATTTTTCAGAAAGGACTCTTCATCACCTCAATCTATCCCCTGAAGTTCAAGCTCCAATTTTTCTTGAAATTTCACTCATAAGAGGAAATATAGCAGTATCAAGAGGGCAATTTCCTATTGCAAAGAGGATTTTTGAGCGTGGACGCGATGATCTTGTTAATATTAAAACTAATTCACCCGTTTTCACAAGATTTCTGAGAGCTGAAGCGATTTTTTATCGTAATCAGCTACTATTTGATGATGGGATTAAAGTCCTCCAACCACTATTTCAAGAGAAGGATAGGATTAATCCTTTAAATATAAGTCTACTAGCAGAGTTATTATCCCTTCATTCCCATGAGAATGCAGCATTAAAGTTATTACAACAAGCAGAAGAGCAACTTATTAAGTGGAACTCTATTCATGGGCTTTCAACAATTTATCTGAACAAAGGATACATCTATCTACTGTCAGGAGATTTCAATGAAGCTGCAAAATGGTTTCACCATTCATTAGATATCATTAGTAGTGATCTTGTAAATCTTAAGACATTCATCAACGCTCATCTAAATCTAGGGTATATTGAACTAGAAAAAGGAAATCTTGTTCTTGCAGAGCAACATCTTGCGTTTGCAGTTGAGAAATCATCCATGAGTGGTAGTCTGGCTTTCCTACTAGATTCTCAATTTCTTAAAGCAAACATAAGGATAAAACAAGGATTTAAAGAAAAAGGATTCAACTTGATTCAGAAAATTTACCGAGAAGCCAAAGAGCTGGAAATCAAATTTTTACATGATAAGACACAGCGAAGGCTTGAACACATTTAAACTTTAATTTAAAATCTCCCATTTTCAAAAATAATCCGATAAGATCTTTCCTGTCTCCTTTTTTTTCTTCTTAGTGCTTATTGCTTTTTCTTTTTTCTTAGAGATTGACGATTTTTTCTTCTTAGCGGATTTGGAACGATCCTTTAATTTAGATTTATCTTCCTTACTCTGTTTTTTCAATGATTTCTGTAGGGTCAGAGCTTCTAGTAAAATATTCTCATCCACCTCAGATTTCTTTATTCTTTCAATGAGAGGATACTTCTTCCGAACGTTGGCTTTAATTTTTCTAGTTAATTCAGGATTATCACTGAAAAATTCAATTTCATTTGTCCAAACAATTTTCGTTTGCCTTTTCCCAGCTTCAACATCAAATAATTTGAAGTCAATTGCTAAATCTGTCGCCATCTCAACATTATTACTGAAAATAACTCTGAGATAGGGAAAAATATCGGAATTGGCTGTTTCTCCCGATACAAGACATACAGAACCAACTTTTTGGGCAATATTCTTCCCTTTCCTTTGCCTAGCAAGAGTAACCCAGAATTGTGGCACTTGTAGCTGCCAATCTTGAAATGGAGGCAAAAATTCAATATATGGGACAATAGAAGTCAATCCTTTAGTTATGAATGCATAAAAATAGAATAATTGCGACCAGATTCTCTTTCGTGATGCTCTTGTCAAAGATACATCAGCTTGAGCCAAGAGTTCGTAAGCTCTTGCCATTGTGTTATAATCAGAGGGATCGATAATTCGAGATGTTACATCTCGAAGGATTAACAATAGTTTAGCATAATCTACATTTGAAAGTAAACGTGTTTGACTATTTGCTTTCTCTGCATCTTTTTCTACAAATAGTGTACGTAAAAAATCACGAATATCTATTGATTGATCCCGATATGAGAGAATAGACAAATCCTCAGCAGTTACAGCATCCCTTCCACTTCCAAGTGTTTGAAAAGAATTGATGGAACCTCGAATATCATTCTTACTATTTTCAATGATTCTTAACAAAGTTTGATTTGTGACCTTTATAGACTCAGATTTACTTATTCTCGTGAGGATTTCTAAAACATCTTTCTCTGTTGGTGGTTCAAACTTACTCAGCTCACAGTTTTTACGTAATGATTGAAATTTTTGTGCTGATATATCATTTGCCGTTAAAATAATTGGAACTCTAGTATCTTTGATGATATCTATAATTTCTCTAATACCACCACGATCTGCTGTACCACTTAGCCCATCGACTTCATCAATAAGAAGAATCTGGCCTATTACGTTTGTACCTAAACTTTCTTCCAATGAACTAAATAAAGAAGCGTTTCTAACAGATTGCAGCGAAGATTTGTTACGATTATCGCTTGCATTGACTATTACAACATCAAATTTAAGAACTTTAGCAATAGCAAGAACAGAACTTGTTTTTCCAATACCAGGGGGGCCATAAAGTAATAAAGCACGCTTACTCAGTTTTTTACGTAGCTTAATATTTCTGAAACGATTCAAGTATCCTATTATAGAATTCACACTTGCAGTATTACCAACGACTTCTGATCTTCGTTGAGGCGCATATTTTTGCGTCCAGGATACCAAACAAATACCTCAATTCTTTGAAAGGACAATCAATTTTGCCAAAAAAGCATCAAATTGTACTAAAGGATTACATCCAGAAGCTAGTCGATAATCAACATCAGAAAGCATCACGAGAGCTTCAAATAGCATAGATCCAGGCACCTCCTCCTCTGAAAGTCGACTTAATTCCCGATTGAAATGCTTTACAAGATCCTGTCCTGATAAACCGTAGGATTCCATGAGTTTCAAGACCAATTTCCTTGCTTTATTAAAATTTGGAGTATCCCCCAAACAATGCATTAGTATTACTTTAATTTCAGTTGGTTTCACATATCCTTGTACCTGATAAACTATTTTTTCCGTTATTTCATTAGTTAGTGAGGCTGCTGCTTGTAATGCATTAATGCCTTGTCTCATATCTCCTCCTGAACTTTCATAGAGGGCTTTCAATGCTTTATCATTAAATGTTAAGTTTTTTGCCTGGGCAATATGGCGTAGACGTGCTATCACATCAGCACTATCCAAACCCGTAAAACGAAAAATTGCACATCTTGATTGAATCGGTGATATTATTTTCGAACTATAGTTGCATATAAGGATAAAACGCGATATTTCATTATAACTTTCCATAGTTCTCCGAAGTGCGTGTTGTGCTTCACTAGTCATCTGATCGGCTTCATCCAATATAACTAATTTGAATTTTGCGTTTCCAGATGGTAAAACTCTCGCAAATTTCTTAATATCCTCTCTAACAACATTAATACCCCGATCATCAGAAGCATTCAACCTTTTTACATTAGCGGTCCTTTCAGAGGGAGGGAAGATTTCATTAATTATTGCATGAGCACAGGTAGTTTTCCCCACTCCTGGTGGACCAGAAAAAAGCATATGGGGAAAATCTGAGCGTCGTACAAATTGTGCTAGTCTTTGAACTATTTCTTGCTGACCTACAACATCAGCTAATTTTTTAGGACGAAATTCTTCAGTCCACATACGTTCGATTGTAACCAAGATTTCTCACAAGTAAATTGAGTATAAGTTATCTCTGAATCCTTCAATCATCTTCTTCGTCATCGTATTCATCATCATCATATGAATTATCATCGTCAGTATCAGAATCTATATCTTCTTCAAGATCAGGTTGCATAGGTGCGAGAAGATAACCCAGTTCAATTCCACGTGCATCTACGTAAAGTAAATATAATGGGCGAGCAGAACTAAACGTTAACGATACTTCAGAAAATGCTTGATCAACAAGAATCAAGTTTTTGAATGAATCAATTGAGTATAAGGCTTCTTGGGATGATTGTGCTTCTATACTTTTAGCTGCAGAATTTTCGGTTTCTGAATCGATTTCAATTCTAACTTCACGATTATCTTGAGAACTACTGAAAATCATTTTATTTGATTCGGCGTACAAGTTAATACTTCCACCAATAATCGAAGCATCCTTGATAAAATCAGTCAGAGAACCACTGAATAGGACCGATTTAACAGAGTATTCAAGTTTACTTGGATCAGGTAATGTAGTTTCATCTGGTTCTGAAAGAGGAAGAATGAATTGTCTTTTAACACGCCCGTCAAAAGTGAATACTAGAAGATTTTTATCTTCTTTGAGGGTAATAAGTAAGCTGTCTTCTCTTCCACCTCTTTGCAGAATTTTTTTCAAATCTTGCATTTGAATTGAGATTCTATATTCTTTATCGCATTTAAATTCCCCATGGAAATATTGCGGCTTAATTTTTAAATCAACCATTGCAAATCGTGGTTTATCCATATTTCTAAGGGTTATTCCACCGTCTGGTGTGATAACAAATGTTCCTTCATCTTCTAAAACGGTTGCCGTTGCATTTAATACTTTAGTAAATAATTCTAAGTCAGTAACTTTAATTTCAAGAGTCATTGAGTTTACCCCTGTGTAATAAGAAAGATATTCGATATACTGATTTTGGTTTTATGTATTTAGCGGTGACTAAATGCGGATAATTGTTTAGTGAAATCAACAAAGAATTAATTTTTGAGGAATTTTTGCACGAAATCCTGAAAATTTTTCAGTGCTTTAAGTCCCAGAGCTTTTCCTGTGCCTGATAGTTGATATTTGGCATTATTGTATTCTAAATATTGATTGACTACGAGAGAAGGAAGCGAGTCCTTAATATCTTGAGAAATGTCATCAGAAACTGCTAAATGCAAATCTACAAATAGACTATGCACATTAAGTAATAATTCTGTCTCGGTAACTTCAATATTGAGGGAAGCCAAAATTGCTAGAAGTAAAGAATCAAAATTGATTGTCAATATATCCTCATCTTGGAGATATGAGGGAAAATTTAGATAGGATTGAGCAAGTGCCATTTTCTCAAGCGACTTAAACACTAAACATGTTATAAATAAATACACCCGAAAATACAAAAACAACCTTTACGATTTCCTATTTTAAGTTATATTATCTTATCAATATTCATAATAGGCATCAAAATAATGATGAGATCTGTAATAAATATAAATTCTTCTTTGAAATACGACTGAACAACTCAAATATTTATAGAATTGAGATTTTTGAGCGCTTTAATAATGTGATCGGATTCAGGGGGTTTTAAATCTTCTAAATCTACTTTTAAAGCTTCATCTAGCCCCGTGACTTCCCCAACAATCGCTGCAGGAATTTCAGAGTTATTAACCAAATCCTGAACTATCTCAGAAGCTTCTTTTTCAGCACATACAATGATCACTGCGCCGGATGAAATTAATTTGAAAGGATTAATATTCAATAGCGATGAAATCTCTTTTGTCATTTCATCTAGAGGAATTTTTGAAACCTCTACATTACATCCCAAGTTATGGGGTTGTAAACACTCGTATAGCGCCCCGTAAAATCCACCCTCCGTCGCATCATGCACTAAATGTATGGAATCATGCCATTTCTTATTTATTGATAAAATTCGATCTGAAATTTCGATTGTTTGGCTTATCATCTTGGCTTGGTTTATTCTTTCATGAGAAAAAACCTTTGACAAGTATTCTTTTCCACGTGATAATAGAATACCTGTCCCTTCTGCTCCAACCCATCCTGAACAGATAATTTTATCTCCAGGCTTAGGTATACGCGGAATGTAGTATTCAGGTGGAACAAAACCAATCATACTTACGGAAAAAACAGGTGTTTTTACCGCACTTGTTACTTCACTATGCCCACCCAAGATTGAAATTTTCTGCTTTTCACAAATCTTTGATAGGCAGGATTGGAACTCATTTATGTCCTTTGACGTGGAATCAGGAGGAAGCAGAATTGTAATCATTATCCCATAGGGAATAGCGCCACAAGTTGCTAAATCATTCATATTCACCGATATGAGATAATTTGCAGGATCAAGAGTAGGAAAAGTTATAGGATCTGATTTATAGATTAAATACGGAATCGAAGCTGAATTGTAATATTTTTGTACTTGTTCATACACTTCAAGTAGATTTAGTGCTGCAATATCAACTCCTGGGTCAGAATTTTGAATGATTCCTTTATTACCACGAAAACCTCGATTTTCTAAAAGTGTCTTCAATAAATCCCATGGTATCTTACCCTCAGGAATCTTGGACATTGTCAAATCACTTGTTAAACATACGATAGCTTTTATTATAAGAGCATTTTTGATTTGTACCGATGAAAGATATTATGAAAAAAGAATTTCCACTATTTGCTGAAGCTTTTTTTTCTTTAAAAGAAGAACAGATCACCCAATCCTTATACTTCCAATATTATGATTCCTCCAAAATTTACTACAATTTCTTGAAGACTAGTGCAATTGAAGGTGAGTTAAACACTATTCAAGAAAATTTACAGAAATATATCAATGAAGATGCTCTTCACGTTAATGGTCATCTTGTTAATATGATCATAGAAAATGGAGAACTAATATTTCGGAATGATGATCCTGAATTCCCAATACTTTCCTTTTCTATTTCATCTACTCCTTATCAGCTATATTCAAATCAAATTAATATTATTCATTTATATGCCAAGCCTGAAATTATTCCGTATTCAGCAATCTCATGTTGGAATACATGTGGGAAAATTAAAAAGGTAATTTCCAAATCTGATTACAAAATTGACAGGTCAAAGCATAATGTTTCGTTCTTTCTGAAAAAGGGAGATATTGTAGGGGATCATGAACGCATATCCATAGAGTATAAATAAGAGTCAGAATACATTTTCAAGAGAAAATTTATACCTACATTAAGTTTATATTCAAACCTTCCATAAAAAGGATTAGCTGACATTATCTGAAGTAAATGACTTGATTTGTATCTATAATGAATCAGTTTATCTCCTACTCTGAAGACCTTTGCTGAATTGAAAAATCATCAATACACCACTGGAAATATGTCTCAATGGCCGATATATCGCAATTGATCTTTGATATTCTTACATTCGTGCTACCCTTATGGTTTGGGAACGCAGCACCAACAATTCTCGGAGGTGGCCCTCCAATCGATGGGGGAAGATTATGGAAAGATGGGAAGAGAATTCTTGGTGATGGAAAAACTATTCGTGGTTTTTGGGTTGCAGTGCTTATCGGAATCATAATAGGTATTATTATTGCAGGGATTATCACTCTATTGCTTGATGGAAGCGTACTAGACCTTTCACCGATAGATTTTCATCTTGAGTATCAAAGATATTATACTGAAAGCCTGATGTTTGATTTGTTAACACTTCTAAATATGTCTACTTTACTCTCCAATCCTATACTATTGGGAGGAATAACGGGAGGAGTCATGACATTTGGAGGAATGACAGGTGACATGGTTGGCTCATTTATAAAACGACGGAGTGGAATCCCAAGGGGAAAAACTTTTGTTTTCCTTGATCAGCTAGGTTTTCTTGTATTAGGTATGGTTTTTATTTTTCCCATCATTCCTTGGCCTATCGAATGGCTACTCTTTCTTGTTCCAATAACTTTTCTTACTCATATTGCAGCAAATTTATTTGGTTACATTACTGGCATTCAAGATGACCCACTATAAATAATTGTTATTTACAGCGAATTACGTAAGTCTATACCAAACAAAAGCAATATAACTAGCTTAGAATAATTATTTCATATTAGTAAGCTTTTTCAAGTCATATGGTTGGGATTACACGAATAGCAAAAATTCAGTGAAACAACGATATCTCAACTTCCCGTTAGAGAACATGGAGCTTCCAATAAATGACTGAAGATAATACAGTATTCGTCGGAAATAAACCAGTTACAGCTTATGTTATGGCATGTGTTACACAATTCAATAGAAACGCTAATTCAATTGTTTTAAAAGCTCGGGGTAGGGCCATCAGTCGCGCAGTAGACGTAGCTGAAGTCCTCAAAAACCGATTTATGAAAGGATTAGTCGAAATAACATCGATAGAGACTGGTACAGAGCAAATTGAAACCCGTGAAGGTAATCTATCTAATATCAGTTCAATCGAAATTACCGTTACAAAAGTCTAAGCAAAGCTATTATTGAAAGTTGGGCAAAATTTCAATCTTTTGAAGAATCAAGATAATTTTTTCTTCAAAATGGGCTACAGTTCCAAAATCGTCGAATTCAATCATGGTGATCTAAGATAAATTTAATTGACCAAATCTGTGGAAAAATTCGTCCGAAATTGACAGTTGAGTACCAATCAGGAAGACTTACAGTTAAAGATTTTCGTGATTTACTCAAACGAATCGATTTTAATGCTCGTGAACGTCGGTATGTCGGCGCAAATTTCAGATTAATAATTACTAAGCTTGGATTATTTCATTATTTACCTGAAATAAATGGTAATGAAGATATAGCCTTGTTTCAATTGATCGAAGTGGTAACCGAATCATGGATCAGTGAGGGAAAAGTAAAAAATAGAAACGAAGCTGCTACCAAGTTAATGGAACAAATTAAAGAACGTATCCAAGATAAGGCAGGTACTATTCTTACTGTTTCTGAAGCAGGTGATTTGAGAATTACTATTCAATCTCTTCGAGAGAACATTTCGAGATTTTGGGAGCAATCACCTGATCGTATACCCGAGTTTATAGATCAGTTTCGGGATGTTCTATCAGAAACAAGTCAGTCATCACGATTACTTTACGATATTGCAGCCTACAATCGTAAAATACAAAATAAAGAGGTAAAATATCTTGAAGATATTTTAGACACAGTAGATGAGTGGGAGCAACGTTTGTACTTATCTAAATAGTTCTTACTATAAAAAATAACTAAAAACTCTTATTAAAACTATCCTGTCCGAGTTCATAGGCTTTTAGATTAAGATCATAGAATTCTTCCTTAAATTGTCTCTTTAATGCTGTTTTTAATATATTATTAGTCAGAGGTAACTCAGGAACGGCTGATAAAACCCCAAGCATAATAATATTCTGAATAATAGGCTTTCCCAATTCTGAAGCTAATTTAGTAGCATCTATCGAAACAACATGTGTACTATATTTCTTTAACGCGGAAATAATAGATTCCAGAGAAGGATAAGCACTTTTAGAAAGAATGAAACTTGGACTGGGTATGGGGTGTGTATTAATTAAACAAAAACCATTAGAATCTACAAATTTAGCATATCGAAGAGCTTCAGATGGTTCAAAACCTATCAAGATATTGGCAGTTCGTTCCATTATGAGAGGTGAATGAACATCACCAAAACGTACATTTGAGAATACACTTCCTCCACGTTGAGACATTCCATGAGTTTCGGATCCACGTATCGTGAAACCCATCTCAACCGCTGCATTGCACAATATATCGGTAACTGATAAAATCCCTTGACCTCCTACACCAGCTAAAAATACTTGATAATCCATCTTATTCACCCAGAACCTCTTTTGCATTCTTCGGTATAATAACACCATAGGGGCAAACTTCAGCACATAGTCCACAACGAGCACATAGAAATTGATCAATAATAGGTATTGTTTTACCTCTTTCATTCTTATGGTCTGACCACATGATTGCTGGACAAGCAATAAATCTCACGCAGGAGTGACACCCTACACACCTATCACTATCTATAATGAAGGTAGTTTCTGGCAAACCCTCTCGTCTTACGTATTGGATCCTACATTCTCCTTTTGATACGATAACTGCCACTCCATCAAAATTTACGGCTTCTTTCATAACTTTGAGACTTTCTTTGGGATTAAAAGCATCAACGGTTTTCACAAATTCGACACCCACCCCACGGGCAGCTTCAGCTATCGAGAGCTTCTCTCCAGGATTGGGTTGAAAACCAGTCATCGCAGTCGCAGAATTATCTACTGCAATAAGAACAAGGTTACTATTGTTATATACTGCATTTACCAAACCTGGAAGACCAGTATGCCAAAACGTTGAATCACCAATTATTGATACAATTGGTTGAGTTTGATTAGGTATATGCGAAAGTCCCGAACCAATTCCAAGTGATGAACCCATACATATAGTTAGGTTTCCTGCATTCAAGGGAGGGGAGGCACCTAAAGTATAGCAACCTATATCAGTGCTTACTATGCGATTCTTTTTTCTGATTGCTTTGTTAAGAGCATAAAAAGTTGCTCTATGTGGACACCCAGGGCATAATACTGGGGGTCGTGTAAATAGTAAATCCTCCCCATCCACAGGAGACTTCGGAGGAACAGAATTTATACCCAGAATTTTACTTAACCCGTCCCATACTTTCTTCGTGGTAAGTTCTCCATGAGTTGGGGTAATTTCTTCATTTCTCCCGAAAATCTTCCCTGGGAATCCCTTTTCAAACGCTAATCTCTTAACAAATGTCTCTAAAATTGAATCAGCTTCTTCAATGACTATTATATTTCTTGAACTGTTTTCTCTAAAGAATTGAGTGGTAATTTCTGTGGGAAAAGGATGTGAAACTCCAATTTTTAATAGTGAAATATCAAGTTGTAAGCGAGTTAAAACTTCTTTTGTATATGCATAAGCAGATCCGCTTGTAATTATAGCATATTCGTCATCTGATCCTTTTTCTACATAGTTCCACTCGTTATTATCAATGTATTTTGAAATATTCTTAATTCGCTCCAAGGTTCGTAGTTTATTTTGTCTAGCATTACCTGGAACGCAAACAAAACGTCTTGGGTCAATCTTCAACTCATTCCGATCAGGAATCCTAGGCATTTCGATTGGATCGAGCTTGACATCCGCACGAGAATGTGCGATTCGAGTCACAGTTCTCAATATCACGGGGGTTTCAAACTTCTCACTTAGTTCAAAAGCAGCCTTAAGCATCACTTTTGCTTCATTAGCATCACTAGGCTCAAACATTGGGATATTTGCTAGCTTTGTATACCACCGATTGTCCTGTTCATTCTGACTGCTGTGCATATGTGGATCCTCTGCAACAATCATCACCAAACCACCTAAAACACCTGCATTAACAAGGGTTAGGAATGGATCTGCAGCCTGGTTCAATCCAACATGTTTACAAACAAAAACAGTTCTTAAGCCGCTGAAAGAAAAACCATAAGCACTTTCTAACGCAACAGCTTCATTAGCACTCCATTCTAGGTAAAAATTATACCCTTTATTCCTTAATAATTTCTGAGCAGCATAGAGTGTTGTGGGAATCTCGGAAGACGGGGTACCAGGGTAAGTAAAGAGAGCTGCAGCTCCAGCTTCAATTATCGCACGCGCTAATGCTTCATTACCTAATAAGACGAGCTTTTTTTCACCAGGACGCGTAACATCTTGAAATATGTCATCTAGTTTAGCCAAAATATTACCAACTCACCGATAGCGAAGCTACGATTATCTGAGTTCAAAAAAAATGAGGATGTCTTCGGTTTATATCTTATGTTCAAGTATTCACTAGTCAAAATGAATTTAGGATTACTATTGTTACGCACCTACTATTGCACCTTTATTCCTCAATTGAAAATCCATCTAATCACAAACGTTATGCAAATTATCAATCAATTTTCTACCCGAAATGTTAAAGCGATTGAAAAACGTGCATTTTCCTTCAAACGAATTCCTTTTTCTCCCACCTGTAGTATTGTAAATATTGGTTGTCCCTTTTCTTTTGGTAGCCATATAAAGGTTGGATGAAAAGCATCTGTAAGGAGAATTCGCTTATGAGGAGATATCAAAGCCAAATAGAGCGGTTTATCTATGGTTTCGTTATACTGAGTAAGGTAATTTCCCTTATCAAGATTCCACCATCCATATTTCGGATCTTTTTCTAATTCAGGATCTAATTGCTTATGTTTAGCCTCCAAATATTCCCCTCCACCAAAATCAACCTGTCCTCTTTCCACAAATGTATGAATTGATTTAATAGTGAGCTCTAAACTATTATTATTAACTTGTTTTGGCGCATAAACAAGATTTCTCCATACTTGCTCAATTTCTTTATTGTTTAGGGGTAGCATTCACAACACCTTCTAATAGGGATGAAAAGAAAATTTCCGTATTATTATATTTTTTTGGCTACAATTAAGTTATACACCAAAGAATCTTTATTAATAATGACAAAAATGTAAACCAAACAGAGATTTCTTACAAAAATTAGAAAATAAACCCATTTGATGATTCGTAATGACTCTTAATCTCGGACCGTTTTTTAACCCCCAATCAATTGCTTTAATTGGCGCTAGCAGTAATATTTCATCTTGGGGCTTTATTGTTGCCCATAATATTGTACAAAATAATTATACAGGCTCTTTCTTTCCAATAAATCCGAAAAGAAGAGAAGTATTAGGGTATAAGGCGTACCCCACAATTTTAGACATCCCTCAAGAGTATAAAATTGATTTGGTGATAATAATTATTCCAGCCGCTAAAGTCCTATCAATTCTGGAACAGGTTGCACAAAGAGATATTCATCATGTAGTAATAATAACTGGTGGCTTTAGGGAATCAGGAGATGAAGGGAGTCAACTAGAAAAGGATGTTCTTGCTTTTGCAAGATCCAAGAATATCCGAATAATAGGTCCGAACGGAATGGGAATCATATCCACACGAGTACAATTAACAGCTGTTATGTGGCCTGTCACGAATTTAAAAAAAGGAGATTTAGCCTTTATCTCCCAATCAGGAAATATAGGAACAATAGGTATCTCCGTAGCATCCCGAAGAGGGATTGGATTGAATACTTATGTGTCTGCAGGGAATATGGCAGATTTGACGATTGCTGATTACTTAGAATACTTCGGTAAATATGATGATGTAACTAAAGTAATAGGTTTGTACGTGGAAGGAATACAAGATGCAAGACGATTCGTTGCTCTCGTTAAAGAAATATCTAAACAAAAACCTGTAATCATTTTGAAGGCAGGAGGTTCAAAAGCAGGTCGTCTTGCAGCTCATTCTCACACTGGAGCAATTACTGGTGATGATGCAGTTTTTCGAGATATACTTCAAAATGCGGGTGGAATTATAGTCAATACTTTGGATGAGATGTTTGACTTGTTTTTAGCATTCTCCAGATGGATTGATTGGCCATTTCCAAGAGGAAAAGTTGTAGTCCTTACTTTAGGAGGAGGATGGGGAGTTATAACCGCAGATGCATGTTCTAAACATGGAATCTATCTTGATCCTTTATCTGAAAGTGCTTTTAATCGAATAAACGATCTTCTTCCTCCTTTTTGGTCGAAAAGAAACCCAATTGATACAGTAGCTTCTCTCAATCTTGATTCACTCAGAGAGATAATGGAGATTGTTTTTCAAGAAATGCCAGAAATAGAAGCAATATTTCTTTTAGGAATAGGAGGGTTTTCTTTCCTTGCAAACCTTGCAAAATCGTCCCCTTACATTCCAGAAGAAGATAAATCCAGTTTAGAATTTATAATTAAAGGTGAAATTCAGCTGTTCAAGCAGATTCTTGCTTTGTCGGATGAATATAAAAAACCAATTTTAATTACAACATTAATTCAACCTGAAGATTCACCTGCAGTCGCATTTTTGCAGCAAGAAAAGTATCCTATTTTCTCAAGCCCAGGAAACATGGTTCAAGTTTTCCGATATATGGTTGATCATTACTCATGGAAACAACGTATCTAGGAAGAATCATTTTCAGAAAATAACTTTGGAACCATGGCCTGTGATAATACCAGCGATGTTCCAGCCTCCGAAAAGCCTAAACATAGTAATAGAAGACCTATTATTAACTCATCATCCATTGGTGCTTTTCCAATTACTTTGTACAAAGATAATCCAACTATTAATCCCCATCTGATATTTTCATCCTGTGTTGTTTTTAATTCATTATAAATGCTTGTAACACCTTCATTTTTTGGATCCATTCTAAATAAGCATGCAAACGATAAACTAGCTATTTTCTTGACTTGATTATCATTAGAATACATAAATGGTTGGAAAAAACTTGAATAGGAGTATTTGCCTTCAAGTAAACAAAAAGAAAATGATCTTAATAAAATCAAAAAGCGATCAAAATGTCCAGAGTCTTGTTGAGTCAATCCTTCCCTAATAAATGGATCTAAATCCATCGGAACGGCAGAAGATTCAAGAAAAAAACTTGCATTAATCCCAGATGCTTTGATATCCACTGTATTGCTTCTTATCAATGCCAATAGTATATCCATTGGTTTTTTTTCTTTCGATAATATGTTATAGAGTTGTTGATAATCCGGATCTTTTCTTGTATTTTCCTCTAGTTCTCTCAGAAAGGACTTCATTAATGTTTGATTACTTAATAATGAAAAATATGTGAACGTTATCGCTAAATCAGTCCCAAATTTCGATTGAAACTCGAATTCGCCATCAATGAGGGTTTGAAGCTTTCTCAATCTAATTTCAGGTTCAGATATTAATGGAAGTAAGAATGCAGAACATATGATTGCTATTCTACGACTCTCTTTACTTGTTAAATTTGGAATAATTTCTGTAAGGAGAAAATCTAACGCTATATCACCGTGATTTGCATTGATTGCGCTTAAAGTAAATCCAACAAAGAAAATTGTTGGAGAATTCATTCTAAGTGATTTGTATGACTGCATCATAAATTTAAAATCTTTCTCTGGTGATTTTGCTTGCACACCAAGTAAACCAATACCAACAGCAAGACCTTGTTTGACTTGTTCGTGTTGCTTTCGTATCTTCTTCTTCATTTCTCCATTTATTTTCCGATGGAATTTTTTATTTTCTGAAAATTTTGCGTTAATTCCCTGTCCCAAAGCAGCAGTAAGCTTAATTGAAGAGAGAGGATCCTTAAAAAAATTTTTTAGCTGCTTTTGCTGAGATTTTGGTATTTTAGATGGAGCCAGTAGGGAAGAAAAAGCTATTCCAACAATAGCTGACCGACGTACACTAATATTATGGTTTTTTAAGCATTTTTTGAAATATTTATTCCTGATTTTATTATTAATATTTGGAGCAAATCCTAAAGCCAATGCGACAGCTTCTTGTTCCGTTGATGAAACAGTTTTAAGACGATCAATTAGTAATTCAGAAAAGGGATCTTGATTTCTCAATTAAAATCCTCACTTGTCGAGATGACAGTTACACACTCAAAAATAACAATCTTATATCTTAAATAAGTTGTCGTGATGGAATTTCAGTTGAATATTTCAGAATTCCTGAAAATCATTTGCAATTTCAGACAAATAACATATGAATACTTATGAAACTTGCTTTTTTATCGATTTAACAAGGCGATGTGAAGATATGTCTTATTCTAACATTGATGTTACAACAAATAACTTCATAACAACAATAAAAATTAATCGTGAAAAAGCATTCAACGCTTTGAACGAAGAAACCATTATAGAATTGAATACAGCAATAGAAGCTATATCAAAGTCTCAAGAAACGAAAGTCGTAATCATTTCTGGCGCAGGAAGCAAAGCGTTTATCGCAGGTGCAGATATTACAATGTTCAAAGGGAATTCACCTATTGGTATACGCGGAGTCATTCTAGCATTACAGGAAGTATTGAACAAGATAGAAGATCTTAAAGTACCTGTAATTGCTTCAATAAATGGATTTTGTTTGGGAGGAGGTTTAGAATTGGCAATGGCATGTGATTTACGCATTGCAAGTGAAAATGCAAAGTTGGGACAACCTGAAATTAAATTAGGCCTTATTCCTGGAGCTGGAGGAACACAACGATTATCAAGATTGGTGGGTAATGGACTAGCGAAGGAGCTTATAATGTTTGGAGATAATATTAATTCTGAAAGAGCTAAAGAAATTGGGTTAGTTAACTGGGTTGTACCTGCTGAAAAACTTGAACAAGAAACAAATAAATTAGCTGAACGTTTAGTTAATGGACCTTCTTTCGCATTGAATATGGCAAAGGAAGCTATCAATAGAGGGACAGAAATGTCATTACTTGATGCCATTAGAATGGAAGCAGAACTATTCGCTCTTTGTTTCTCACATGATGATGTTCAAGAAGGAGTTAACGCCTTTTTGAACAAGCGAAAACCTGAATTCAAATAAAATGGATGACTTAAATGGGAACTTTTATTCCTAGATTGAAGAATTTCGAAAAATCTCTTCTCAAAGACCATTCACAGGAAATTAACGCGAGGAAAAATCCAATTATCGCTATTGGAGGATTTTCAGGTACAGGGAAGGATACTGTTGCCCTCTTCGTAAAATCCTTCTTTGAGGTTAATCATAATATCTCATTAGAACTCATTCATGCTGGTGAATTTGTGAGAAAAATAGCTGTAGAATCGGGATGGGACGAAAAGAATATGGATGAATTTATGGAACATATAAAAAATACTCAAGACGAAGATTTTGCACAAAAAGTTGACATTGGCATTGAAAAACATGCATTAAAAACAGCACTTCTCCATGGAGGAATTTTTGTTGGAAGAATGGCACCATTTACTATCGGAACACATGGAACTACTATATGGCTTGAAGTATCCGCCTTAGTAATCGCTAAAAGAATTTCTAGTGATCCAGAAAGACCTGAATATCATATGAATATCGAAAAATTAATAAGAAAAATTCAGTCACGTGATAGGACAGATGGGGAACGATTGGAGAGAATTTATCAGATTTCTTTCAGAGATAGAAAGAATTTTGACCTAACATTAAGAAATGAGAAATTTAATCTATCAAAACTCGAATCTATTGTTGAAGAATTACTTATACAAAAATACCCGCCTCAAAAATGAAGGATGAAGATATGAATTATGAAGATTATTCTAAAGAGCAGCTAATTTCAATAATAAAAATGTACGCAAAAAACTGGTTAGCTCATGATGGTTGCTGGTTTCTTGCAGCTGAAGAAAAATATGGCTTGAATGAAGCTATTAATATTGATAAAGAAAGCTGGAAACGCTTCACAATAATCGAAGCAAGAAGGATAATGAAGGAATTTAATATTCAGAAGGAATCTGGACTGGATGGTTTAGAGAAAGCCCTTGCTCTAAGACTTTATGCATCTATCAATATTCAAGAAATAGATAGAGTTAATCAAAATAAGATAATTTTCAAGATGAAAACTTGTCGTGTTCAAAAAGCAAGAGAAAGAAAGAACTTACCTCATTTTCCTTGTAAAGAAGTAGGCATCGTAGAATACAGCGGATTTGCAAGTACAATCGATCCACGGATTAAAACGAAAGTTATCGCGTGTCCTCCTGATCCATTAGAAAGAGATTATCATTGTGGGTGGGAGTTTACACTCTCAGAATAATTAAGGAGTAATTTATGAAATAATCGAAATGGAGATCTTATTCAGACCATACCCATCCACATTTTGTACATTTATAGTACATTGTGGTCTCCCATTCTTCTTTTCGTCGGTCCTCTGCTTCCCAATAGCGAGCTTCATAGTGATTACACTTCGGACAAGCAACGCGAATGGTTGGTCTGACATCAAACTCTTCTTCAATAACCGTTAGTTTATCCTTAACACTATGATTTATCTTTGACCTTATCTGATAAGAAGTATCCCTGAATTTTTCTTTCGAATACTCCTTACAGACCTTACAGTAAAGAGATATCGAACCGTCTTCTTTTCGAGTTGGAGCGAGTAATGATCCACATTTTTCGCAAAAGTTTACCACAAGAATCACCTAAAGAAAGGATAAGGAATTCAATATCTTCTGTTATTGCTTTAAGCACCGTTGGCTGATTTAAGGAAGGATTTTCTAAATATTATCCTACCCCTCCTTATAAAGCTATAGTACCAATGCAGGGACAGAGAAATTAAAATTAATCAGAATCAACATTTTGGCTTTGTTTGCAATATTTCAAGCTCCCTCTTACTTCACTCTTAATCCTCATAACCATTAAGTTGAATATGAGTCATTATTCGCGAATTGCCGTTCATTCTTTTAGACTATCTGCAGTGAATCAAATCAAGAAATCAGAATGAGAAGGGAAGCAGATTTAAATAATCCAAACTTTAGTAATTCAAAAGTACCTGCACAAAATTTAATTCTATAAGCTATAATCAATTATTTCAAAGTTTCTGGCTTAATGTGTACGATACATAACATTTAAACCACTCATGTCGTGTTTATCTCTGACTGGTACTTCCATTTTACTGAGTCTTACCAGAATATTTCTACGAAATAAAATAATTACTAACTTGATTATGCTAGGTGTCAAAAGAAATGACTTCTGTTGCACGAAAGATACTAACCGAACACCTCGTTGAGGGAAATTATGTTGTTGGAGAGGAAGTAGGTATAAAAATTGATTATACGCTTACTCAGGATGCCACAGGAACAATGGCATATCTCCAATTCGAATCTATGAAGCTAAATACTGTGAAAACAGAACTTTCAATTAGCTTCGTTGATCATAATATGCTTCAAACGGATTTCAAAAATCCAGATGATCATCGATATTTGCAGAGTGTAGCTGCGAAATACAAGATAAAATTCTCTCGTCCAGGAAACGGAATATGTCATCAGGTATTTCTGGAGAGGTTTGCAGCTCCAGGAAAAACTCTCATTGGTTCTGATTCTCATACTCCTACTGCTGGAGGTATGGGTCAAATAGCCATGGGAGCAGGTGGTCTTGACGTAGCTGTTGCTATGGGTGGTGGTCCATTTTATATAAAAACGCCCAAACTGATTGGAGTAAAATTAACAAATTCTCTAAAAGATTATGTCTCCGCAAAAGATGTCATCCTAGAAATTTTACGCCGAATAGGTGTAAAGGGTGGTGTAGGAAAAATCATCGAGTATTATGGACCTGGAGTACAAACACTTAGTGTTCCTGAGAGAGCTACTATAACAAACATGGGAGCAGAGACTGGTGCCACGACATCTATCTTTCCTTCTGATGAAATAACAAAAGAATTTCTAAAACTGCAAGAGAGGGAAGATCAGTGGGTTAACCTTCCAGCAGGCTCTGATGATGATTTTGATGAGATTATTGAAATAGACTTGTCAAAACTTGAACCACTGGTAGCCACACCCCATTCACCTGGAAATGTTGTTCCTTTGTCAGAATTGTATGGATTAAAAGTAGATCAGGTAGCTATTGGTTCTTGTACTAATTCTTCAATAAAAGATATGTTAATCACTGCTGCTCTGTTAAAAGGTAGAAAAATTAATCAGAATACAGTTCTGGGAATTTCACCAGGATCGAGACAAGTTCTAAATCATATTGCTAATTCTGGAGATTTAGGAGACATGATAACTGCAGGAAGTCGAATATTGGAATCTGGATGCGGTCCCTGTATTGGAATGGGCTTCGCTCCAAAATCTGATGCGATTTCCGTAAGAACATTTAACCGTAACTTTTTTGGTCGTAGTGGAGTCAAAAGTGCCAAAATCTATCTAGTTAGCCCCGAGGTTGCAGTTGCTGCAGCAGTTTTTGGTGAATTAACGGATCCTAACAAGCTGGGAGATTTTCCAGAGATTAAGATTCCATCAAAGATACTAGTTGACGACTCTTTAATCATTGATCCTCCAGAGGATGGATCGAATGTCGAAATAATCAGAGGCCCAAATATTGCTCCCCTACCTGATTTCTTACCTCTTCCAGAGGATATAACTGGCCTAAAAGTTTTGCTTAAAGCGGAGGATGATTGTACAACTGATCATATCATGCCTGCAGGAGCACAAATTCTTCCCCTAAGATCTAATCTTCCAGAAATATCGAAACATGTTTTTGAGCAGGTAGATGAAACCTTCCCAGCTCGTGCTCTCGAAGCAAAAGAATCTGGTGGTGGTATTATTCTAGGCGGTGAAAATTATGGCCAAGGTTCTAGCCGAGAACACGCAGCCCTTGCACCTATGTACTTAGGAATTAAAGCCGTAATAACAAAATCTTTTGCTCGTATCCACAAAGACAATCTTGTCAACTTTGGAATTCTTCCTTTAACCTTCAAGAACCCAGCTGATTTTGATGATCTAAAAGAAGGTGATATTTTGAATATTAACAAAATTGGTAGTGCATTGGCAAGTGACGCAACAACTGTTACAATACAAAATACCACACAGAATAAGGAGTATATTGCTAATTTTGACTTCTTATCTGACAGGGAAAGGAAGATTATACTTGCTGGAGGCAAGTTGAATTATACCAAACAATTAGTTAGCTAAATGCTAACTAGCACATTTTTAGATATATAAAAGATTGAAGAAAAAGGATCCCCTCATGGCTTCCTTATTCTTCATCAATTTTTTTTTTATCGAAGAGATGAATCTACTTTCTTCGCTATCGTGAGAAATAAACCAAAGTAATTAAAGAAATAAAAACGAAAAAATGAGTAAAAGCAGGTGTTCCATTATCATTAGGAACTTCATCATCCACGGTTATATTATCAATCCGAGTAGCACCTAGCCATGAAACAAAAATAAATTTTTCACTGGATTTTGTAGTTGTATCTTTATAACTTATTATTGGATTGTTATAATCTTGGTTCTGATATACATAGAATTGACCATCAGGCTTACGGGTGATGTTGAAATGATGATTTCCAGAAAGACGACTAGGTAGATTATAATCATCACTCCCACCAATGTAAGGATCGTTATCACCTAGGTAACTTACGATATTAATTCTTGGATTACTATCTCCTCTAAAGAACAATCCATAACCAGTCATTTTTCTCAAATATACCTCCTCAGTCATATTAGCTGGATGATAATTACCATCAGAGCTAGTTATCATTATTATAACAACAAATCTATAGACCATATCTGACGGGAAAAATAAATCGAAACTCCAGTCACCATAAGCAACGGTGCTGTTATGTTGTGCCATTGTAGTATTATCATAATCAGCTTGATAGGGAGCCGCTAAAGCTCCGTCTACTATGGTAAAATTTGGTTCAATTGCTGGACCATAGGGATCAATACCTTCAGCACCAAAAAATTCTCAATAAACAGGGCCTCCTCCAAAAGATTCCTCCCAAATCACCTTAGCATTGACTCTTGTGAGTGGTTGTATCAGAAGAAAACCGAGAAGAAGTATTATAATCAATTGTTTATCCAGAACTCTTTTTACCATATTTATACGCCATTTATAATTTAATTCTTTTGATATGTTAATTTAATATGTTGAAAACTTGTAAAAATTCATTTTATTAGAAGATTTTATGATATAAATCGATTGAAACCTAGATCGATGATTTTTGTTTATAAATTGACGTTTTTTAAACTTTTCTCCATTAACCCAGTGTTTAAAACTTAAAACAAGCTGTTCAAAGATTTGAACGTAAGTAAATAACACTGAAGAGGTCATATGTCATATATTGATTTGCATTTAACTCATGAGATCAATCAATGGATCTAGTATTCCAAGCAAAGAAAGAATGAAAAATTGTTTACATCACATCTCCTTTTACAGCTTTGAATTAGAAATATCTTCTAGTAGAGTAGAGAGTTTTTATGGCAGTACGTGTCACAAAAAAGTTAGATGTGTTGTTTTTATACTGAACATAAATCATATAATTTAGTCTTCTTTTCCGATTTTGAATAGGAAATTCCTTCTAGTAATGTAGAGAGGAAATAATATGGCACAAAAGAGTATATATGAGTTTTCAGCAAAAAAACTCTTG
>JAEOSP010000033.1 GCA_016840305.1 Candidatus Hodarchaeota archaeon | reverse complement strand
ATATACCCGAGCCAGATTTTCTATGGTTGAGGCTGGAACCGAGGTGATGGTTTCAGCCCATACCGGGTTCTTTGGCACGCCGTCTTCAATTCCCATGACGTAGTCACTGAATCGGTTAAATCCTACAGTGTAAGTGTCAATAAATTTTTGGTCATAAAGATTCTCATTAATCATGACGAAGGACATAGCCACCAGCATGGCACAGTCTGTGCCTGGGACTATGGGTATCCATTGATGAGCAACGGTGGCTATAGTGTCGGTATATCTGGGATCAATGGCTACAACCTTTACTCCTTTCTCCTTCGCTTGTATTAGATACCAGGTAGTGTTAGTGCCATGCACGGTATTTGCCGGGTCGCAGGCCCAGAGGATAATTAAACGGGAATTGAGAAGGTCATCACGGCTGTTGTGGCAATCGAGGGTACCGAAGGTAGCTAATTCGGCAAATAAGCCTTGTTCCCATGAATAATAGCCCCAGTCTTGGGAGAAACCACCGATCAAGGACAGCACTTTCATTATGGGCAAGGCATTATGTAATGATGTTATATCGCCAGCTGAGTATTTAAAGAAAATAGAAGCCGGTCCGTAAGCATCCCTGACGCTTATCAACTTCTTAGCTACTGTCTCCAAGGCCTGATCCCATGAAATGCGCTCAAACTTGCCCTCTCCCCGACTTCCCACTCTCTTCAGTGGGTATCTCAAGCGATCGGCAGCATATACTCTCTGGCGATAGGCACGCCCCTTAAGACAAGCTCTAAGCTGAGGCTCTTCCCCATCATCAGTCTCGATGCGGGTAATGACCCCATCCCTAACATGAAGTTTGAGGACACAGGCTCCACCACAATGGCTATTGCAGACGGTAGCTATTATCCTATCTTCGTTGGGTAATCTATGCTCATTTGGCATTATTTCCGCTTATCCTTCCTAACTTCTGCCCTGATCGTTCTCTAAATCCAACTGAGCATGAAGGAAAATCCTGAAAGAAAAACCCTTTTTCTTTTTAAAATATAAAACTCCAAACTCGCTACCACAATGTGGTATATAATGTCAAGGCTTTTATGATAATTTATTGTTTTTACTCTTTTGGAAATTAAACAATCCGCTTTTATGAAATATACACTGTAATATTTCCAAGAATTGTTTGATAACTATCCCAAGCTCCTTTATAGGAATATCCCGATTTTCCTTAAATGTACATACTTTGGGGTACTTTTCCAGGAGTTCGGCTATCTTCCGGAATCGCTTCTTCGTTTCTAACAGAGCTTGGGGGTTTATCCTGACACACTCAATAATTCTGGAAAAACGTGATACCCTATCAAAAATGACCAACACCCCTGACAGACATTTTTTGCTACACCTCAATGGGTTATTACAGGCCTAAAGTAAAATTTTGAAAAATTATTTTATAGCAAAGGCAAAATGAGGATAATATTATTCTCTACCTATCTTCGCAAAATATAGTCTATATTTTTAATGTAATCCATCACCTCTCAAAAATACATTTATCAACTTTTAGATTTCTCCTTTTTATTTTCCCAGTGTGGCTCCCTTATGATGTTTTTTAAAACTTTTCCACTAGGATTTCTAGGGAGTTCTTCGACAAAAACGATTCTTTTAGGCTTTTTATAGCTAGCGAGACTTTTTTTGCAAAATCTTATGATTTCGTCCGCGGTGGCCTTTTCATTTTCCCTCAATACGACATAAGCGCATACAATCTCAGTCCAAATATCATCGGGAATCCCGATTACTGCTGCGTCCATTATTTTCGGGTGTGAATAGAGAACATCTTCCACTTCTTTGGAATAAATGTTTTCACCACCAGAGACGATCATATCCTTTTTGCGGTCATGTATGTAAAAATAGCCCTCTTCATCTTTTGATCCCATATCCCCCGTATGGCACCAGTCATCTTTGAGGGTTTCGGCGGTTGCTTCTGGATTGCGCCAATAACCTTTCATTACGTTATCGCCTTTAACCACGATTTCACCAATTTCACCGGGTGCAAGTTCATTATCATTTTCATCAATAATTTTAACCCAACAATTAATTGCTTCTTTGCCCACAGATGGAAGGCGAAGAACTTTTTCAGGGGAATCCAAGATATGATCAGAAATGGGCATAATAGTGGCTAGTGGCGAAATTTCTGTTTGACCATAGCCCCCAATAAAATTACAGCCAATTTTTTTCATTGACTCTCTAAGAACAGCTTCTGGCATTGGCCCTCCTCCATAAATGATCAGCTTTAACGAACTGAGATCGTATTTTCCAAATTGGGGATGGTTTATTACAAACAAGAGCATGGTGGCCATGAATAAACAAATAGTAACTTTCTCCCTATCTACTATTTTCATAAAATCCAGGACATCGAATTTTTGTGCAATAATATTAGTGCATCCTAAAAACATGTAACCCATTGCAACCCACTCAGCACCTATGTGGTAAAGAGGGGTCATAGTCAAATTTATATCTGAGTGGTCGCCCTTCTCTGCGAGCTGCTGATTTATTATATTGGCTATGCGATTTTTATGTGTGATCATAGCCCCTTTTGGAAATCCTGTTGTGCCAGAAGTGAAGAAGATTGCGTATATATCATCTTCGCTCAAAGCCACAGTAGGCTCTCCTGGATCATCTTTTGAAACTAAGCTTTCATAATCGTAATCAAAGCTATGTTCGGAACCAATCCCAATGATATACTCAACCGAAGAACAACGATCACTTATAGACCTTAATGTTTTAGCATATTCATCGCTTACTACGATTGCACGTGCTTCGACATTATTTATAATGTACTCAAGCTCGCGGACAGAAAGTCGGTAGTTTAGCGGAACTCCAATGAGACCGGATTTAGCGTAGGTGAAAAAAAGCTCAATGCACTGGTGGCAGTTCATAGAGAGAACAGCTAAGCGATCACCTTTGGAAAGCCCTAATTTATAAAAGGAGTCGACTAACGCGTTTATTCGTGCGTTCACTTGGCT
>JAEOSP010000032.1 GCA_016840305.1 Candidatus Hodarchaeota archaeon | reverse complement strand
CTAAACTTATAATCTTGGATAAGAGCCACCTATTAGCAATATTGTTTTTAATATCAATTCAGTGTATATTTTTCACTTTAGTAGCCCAAGTTGTAGATGATCATGTATCGGATGAAGATAATAATGAATATGGTGTAGTAGTAATATATGATCAGACATGGATGTCTGAAAACCTGGCAACTACCAAATATAATAATGGCACTGAAATACCTCCTGTGACGAGCAACAGCACGTGGGCATCAACAACTAGTCCGGCCTACTGCTGGTATTACAACAATGAAGCTATTTACAAAAATACTTATGGCGCCCTTTATAACTGGTATACTGTAAACACTGGTAACCTATGCCCTACGGGTTGGCGTGTTCCCAGTGATGATGATTTCAAGAAATTGGAGGAGAACCTGGGCATGAGTTCAAGTGAGATTGAAGTACAAGAAAGTTTTCGAGGAACCGATGAAGGCGAAAAGCTTAAAGCAACAAGCGGGTGGTGGGGTAGTGGTAATAACGGTACAAATGAAAGTAGATTTAATGGTCTTCCTGGGGGGCATCGGATAAATGATGACGGGATCTTTAAATGGGCTGATACGGCCCTTACTTTATGGTGTTCGGACGAATGGACCCGTGTACTATACTTTTCGGAAGACGGAGTTTGGAGACATATTCAAGGCAATGCTGCTAGAAGAGACGGACTATCTGTTCGTTGTATTAAGGAAGAAACATTATGTTCCACCAAACCTACTGATCTTTATGTAGATGCTATTACTCAAACGACTGCAGATTTATCTTGGACCTCTATAGACGTAATGGATGGCTATTTCGTAAGATATAGAATTTGGGGTGAGTCTACATGGTATAAAAGAGGTACTCCTACAAAAGATTTAACACTATCAAATCTTACTTGTGGTGAAACCTATCAATGGCAAGTGCAATCAATGTGTGCTCCTGAGATGCATAGTAATTGGGTTGCTGGCGAAAATTTTACAACAGACCCATGTTCATGCCCTGAACCCATAGGCCTTGCTCACGACATGATAACTCAAACATCTGTAGATTTTGTTTGGGCAGATATTGAAGGGGCTTCACGCTATATAGTGAGATACAGGCGCACTGATGTTAGTACTACCTGGACAACAGATACTATTACAAACAATTATCTCCAGGTAGGTGGTCTTGACTGTTATACACCTTATGAATGGGGGGTAAGGAGTGAATGTGGAGAAGGTCGATATAGTCAGTGGGTATCAGGAGGTAATTTTAGGACAGCTTTGTGTTCATGCCCTGAACCATCAGATTTAAGTGTGTCAGATGAAACAGAAACATCTGCTCGCTTGAATTGGACAGGTAATACTGAGGCATCAGAATATGAAGTGAAATACTGGCCAGTTGATGATCCCTACTCCTTAAAAGATACAACTACTAACTACAATTTTTATAATGCTACTGGACTTAAATGTGAAACAATATACTACTGGGAGGTAAGGACTGATTGCAGCGATGGAAGGTACAGTGAATGGGTACCAGGCGAGGATTTCGAGATAGATTTATGTCCAAATATAATAAGTGGTAGTTTGGAATATGATGGAGCTGTGACCTATTTTAATATAGAATTGCTAAATTCTCAGCTTCAGCCTATCTCATCCAAGACCGAGAGTAATCGGTTTAGTTTTCAGGTATTTGAAGAAACTTATTATATTAAAGTCCATAGAGAGGGATGGGTTTTGCTACAAACTGTACCATTAGAAATTAATAGTGCTAACAAATCATACGATCTGGAATTTAGAATGGTGAAGGAGACCACAAATGCAAATCCTAAATCAATCTTTGTTACCAGCGTCGATAGGTTAAGAGATCTATATTCAAATGATGATAGAGATACTAACTATATATTGGATGCTGATGAATTGTTATCTCAATTACACCTATTAGCCTTTGACGATGAAGTAGAGGGTATGGTACTGGATGTATCTTCTGAAACTAGTTTTAAAAATGATGGTCAAAATGTAAGTTGGAGTAAGCCTGAGGATGCAAATCTAATAAGTCAAAAAATTAAATTAGAGATAAGCAAGATCAATCAGCAAAATTTAAAATACATTATCCTAGTTGGTAATGATGAGATCATACCTTTTCGACGAATAAAAGATATTGAAAAGGCTGAGGACTTAGAAAAAGATCTTTTTGAAGAAGAAGCTGGTAATGAGAATCATCCAGTAATTAATTCATATTTATTGGCATATTATATATCCGATGATTATTATGGAAACAATGACTACCGATTATCAATCAGAGATAGGCTTAATCTAGGTGGAATACCTATTTTATCAGTCTCGAGATTGATTGAGTGTCCAATTGATATTGTTAATCAAATAAAGTCTTTTAATCAAAATACGCTAATTAATCTACAATCCCATATAAGCTCATCTTGGCAGGAGCACACGGATCTTTGTGCAAGAAATTCTAAAAAGCTGGCTGAACAAAAAAATATTGGGCAGTCAAGAGAATTATTTGAGTCAGGGGAAAAGAAAAATTTTATTAAGTTAAAAGCTTACCTGAACTCAAATGGAGAGAATTACTTTTATCTTACTGGTCATGGGGGTTATAATAGCTGTGACTTCGGACGCCCCCAACACCTTTCAGAATTGACCTTACAACGAAGTATTGTTTTAGCAGGTATTTGTCACTTCGGTTTAAATATTCCAAATCATACATTTTCAGGAGGTATGTATGATACAGAAGAGAGTTATGATAATGCAGAATCATATTTTAATAATTCCTCAGGGGTATTTGTTGGTTCTAGTGGCTATACATCATTAGTTGTTCGTACTAGCCGGTCTGAACACAGCATGATAGCATACTATGGGAAAATATTACAATACATGCAAGAACATATTTACAATGGTAAGAGCTTTGGTGATGCCTTTGCAAGTTCAAAGCGAAAGTATGCGAAATTACCATGGAGATACCTTTACAATACTTATGAGAAAAGCATAAATTCAGCAATATTGTATGGTTTGCCCCACTATAAGCTAAATCTAAATGATATTAAGAGCGATAAAAGTTCGATTGATGATCTTGAAATTGAAACATTGAAGATATCCAATGATCAATATAAAATTATAATAAGTATTCCTGAAACACCAATAGTCGAATTTGATAATGAATTTTACTATACTTCT
>JAEOSP010000338.1 GCA_016840305.1 Candidatus Hodarchaeota archaeon | reverse complement strand
CTCCAGTTGTTAGTGAATTTAAAATTTTTTAGATGAAGAGAAAAATTACAAACCAGTTTGATAAGAGCCTCAAATGTTACTCAAAGTAATTATTAATTCTGGAAATATACAAAAATATCAAAATGATATTTCAATTATTTAATATTGAGTAACTAATCGTAACTTGATTTTAGACTCGTGGATATCTGGCGGTTAACGTTCTTCTATGAAGTAAGTGGTATGTGAAAATCAAGATGGGAACACAAATTGGTAAAATATTAACAAATTGCAGGCAGAACATAGTAATTTCCGATTTATCAGGCAAAACGGTTGGTTTTGATGCATATAATACCATTTATGCGTTCTTAGCACGAATTAGAGATCAATCAACTGGGGGTGGATATTTTACTGATTCAGAAGGTCATGTAACTAGTCATTTAATTGGCTTATTTCCAAGACTTACATACTTTTTACAATATAATATCAAACCTGTGTTTATTTTTGACGGAAAACCCCCCCTTCTTAAGGTAAAAGAGATCAGCTACAGAAAAGAACGCAAAAAGATAGCAGAAACTAAACGAGATGCTGCTATAGCCGATGGTAAGTTAGAAGAAGCTTCAAAATACGCTCAGGCAACATCTAGAATTACAACGGAAATTTTAAAAGATACAAAAACCCTGTTACAACTATTAGGTATTCCATTTATTCAAGCTCCTTCTGAAGCCGAAGCTCAGGGAGCAATTATGAACCAAAGTGGCTTAATTCAGGCAATGGCTTCACAAGATTACGATTCTTTTTTATTTGGATGTCCAGTTGTTATTCGTAATCTAGGTATCTCTCAAAGAAGAAAAATTCCTAATCAACAAAAGTTTGTGAATATTCCAACAGAACAGATTGTGTTAAAAGACATGTTACAAGAATTGGAGCTAAAAAATCGAGAACAGTTAATATTGTTGGGAATTCTTGTTGGAACTGATTACAACCCGAAAGGGATAAAAGGAATTGGGCCAAAAACAGCATTGAAACTAGTAAAAAAGTATCCAAACCTACAATCTCTTCAAGATTACTTGGAATCGAAGTATACTTTGCAAGAAGTTTTACCGTACTCTCTAGCAACGCTTCTTAATTGCTTTGAATCACCAGAATCGGATCCCAATCTCAATTTTACTTTTTCAAAACCTCAAATCAGCAAGCTCTCTGAATTTCTTGTTGATGATCGTGACTTCAAACCCGAGAGAATTCAAAATTCATTAAAAATTCTTGGACGTATTTCAAAACAAAATACATTAGATCAGTTTTTTGGCGCTTAAGTACCATATTCTCCACGTAACGGGACAAATGCGACAGAAGATAATTTCTCTTGTGTAATCTTTGATTCAGACAATTTTCTGAATCTCGTCATCACCTGATATGACCTGGGTGTTCCGAGGGGCATTACTAAGATACCTCCGATTTTCAATTGATCTATAAGTGGTGGAGGAAGTTTTGGACCAGCTGCCGTCAGGATTATCCGATCGTAAGGAGATTCTTCTTGATACCCCTGTGTTCCATCTCCTTCTAAAACTGTGACAATATGATCGTAATTGGCCATTTTTATATTGTTTTTTGCAAAATTAACAAGCTCTGGAACAATTTCGAAGGAATATACGTGCCCTGTTGTGTAAGAATTTGATGATATTGCTGCTGCAATTAATGAAGCTTGATAACCAGATCCTGCGCCTATTTCCAGAACTTTCAAGTTATCTTCCAATTCTAAATATTCCAAAATCATTATTGTCATATGAGGAGCAGAGATTGTTTGACCTGTATTCATTAAGGGTAATGGGTGGTCCAAGTATGCTGAAGATGAATAATTCTCTGGTATGAATAATTCTCTGGGAACTTCACTGAATGCCTTGAATGCAATTTCATCTTTAACTAAACCTCTATCTTTATACATTCTAATCAAGCGATTTTTATCTTTCTGGAGATCTCGCACTCATTAAATTCTCCTTAATATTTCTTTAACTAGACTTTGGGTTTCTTAAAATTTGTAGACTCACATTCATTTGAACTTTAGAAGGAGAAACTTCACGACCTACTTGAATATCTTGAACTTTGTACATGTGGATGTTCTTAAGCCTTTCTTCAATAAGAGATTCCATAAATTGAATCGGGGTTTTAATATTATCAATGAACTGATAAAAATAGATAAAACCATCTTTTTTAACCGATCTGGTTGCTGATTCTAGAAAATCAATAGATTTTCTAGGCAAATTGATAATGATTCGATCATAGATAAATTTTTTTTGAAGTATTCCCCCTGCATCCCCTGTAATTGGAAAAATTTCACCCTTAAGCTTATTTTTCCGTATACTCTCTTTTAAACACGAAATAGCATCAGGATTAATATCAACTGCATATACCTGACATTCTACAGCTTTTGCGATATGCAAAGCGAAAGGGCCAACCCCTGTGAATAAGTCAAGAATTTTTTCCCCTTTTTTAATTTCGTAAGAGATTCTTCGATGCTCTTCCGCGAGACGGGGATTGAAATAGGCATTTTCTAAATCAATCTTAATATTCACACCATATTCTCGATGCCAACTTTTGTAGTTACTAACTCCTGACAAAAATTCTAAAGGATAAATCCTTTCAACTCCGCTCGTAATATCTTTTTTATTGACTGCTGTTGTTATTTTCGGGTACGATTCGATTATTAGTTGCCCTGCTCTCTTACGAAATTCTTCTGTTGTATTTTCTGGATCAAGTCGTAAAAGACCGATAGAACCAATCTGGTCGAATTTCAAAGAAATTTCTCCCCAAGCTTCATCAGGAAATTCACTTTTTAGGAGGCTTGTGAAATCCAACTTCTTCTCTTTCTTTAAGAAATTAGCATCAAGAATCTCGAAATCAAATTCCGCTAGAATATCATCTATCTTATCTTTACTTACAATTGGGAGATAGACAAAATTGCGATCCCTGAATATTCTTCTATCACAATGCAAAACTTGAGTTTTTCTCAAAAGGAGCCTTGCATCTTCTGCTTGGCTTAATGGAAGCTTAACTCCTAGGGAGGTACTAGTATTTCCTATTTGTTTTACTCTCCTACTCAATGTTTTTTTTGTCTGGAGAAAGAACAAGCATTAATTTTCTTAAGAAATGATCAATAAAAGTAATACCTAAGAAGATTTCGGATGTAGTAAGAGAATTTGTAACTTAAGTTCAAGAGATTCCAATCCTCATTTAACTACAGATTAGTCACAATTATTAACTCTACGGAAGGTAGCAAACATTCTGAATAATTACTCTTCCAAGATCTTCAACCCCTATTTGGAGAACTTCGAAAGAAGCTTCAAAAAAATATTTACGGGCACAGAGGGATTTGAACCCCCGACCAACTGGTTAAGAGCCAGTCGCTCTACCTGACTGAGCCATGCGCCCTTTTTAAGACAATCACATGGAATTAATAGCAAATATAAATATTCTAGGGTAGTTAAATCTAATTGATTCGTAATTTGGAGAAAATCCTAACCCTAATATAACTATTCATATTTAATTAAATTTAAACCTCTTTACTCAATATTAGGTAATTATTTATACAAAGGGTAATTAAATTGTCCACAGAATATAGAGTGATTACTGATGACTGCCGTTCCTAAAGATTTGAAAACAGGTGATTTTGACTATTTAGACATTCTTATAGCCTTGGGAAAAATGGGAGGTATCAGAAGGCAAGTTACGTGTACTACAGCCGAATTAGGAGACTTACTTGGTATTTCACAACAAACTGCATCAAGAAAACTAGTAGAAATGGAGCATCGACATCTCATTGTTCGTAAGTATTCTCAACGAGGAAATTCAATCAAAATTACTCAGGAAGGAATTTCGAATTTAGAACACGTTTTTACAGATATGTGGATGATTTTAACTACAAGTGGTAGAAAGCTAAAAGAGGAAATAACATTGAAAGGCACTGTGATAACTGGAATGGCCGAAGGTGCCTATTATATGGGGAAGAGACCATATCTAGATCAAATTACAATGATTTTAGGATTTTCCCCTTTTCCGGGAACATTGAATCTTCAAATCCTTGACGAAATAAACTCAGGTAATTTTGAACGTTTACTACGTCTTCCTGCAAAGTTTATTTCTGGGTTTAAAGAAGAAGATCGAGTTTTTGGGGATGTTTTTTTGTGGCCTACTTATTTACTTATTGGAAACAAGAAGATTCTTTCTGCAATTGTCCGTCCTGGCAGAACTCATCATGCAAATCAAATAGAACTAATAGCACATGAAAATATCAAAAAAGTTTATCATGTAAAAGATGGTGATGAACTTACAGTCATTCTTCGTTAATCAAAGGAATGTTTGTCCATCTTTTCTTTCTTCAATGATGATTTCTCATTTGGAATGTGAGATTTAAGTTTCTTTATTTCAATTTCCCGAAGATTAGAATTTTCTAAATACTTCATCAACATATTTTCTGTTGATGTTTGATCATAGCCAAGTACAATTGTATCAGGTTCATATTCTATTACGGAATCTAAGAATTTTGATGAATCAGGATCGCCTTTTGCAACGATATCTACAATCGTTAATTCTTCAAGTAATTTCATCCGATTTGGCTGATTATTCAATGGAGGACGACCTTTACTTCTTTCCACGATTTCATCAGAAGCAACTACGACTAAGAGCACATCTGCTCCTTCTTTTGCCTTCTTCAGAGTAGTTACATGTCCCAAGTGTATTATATCAAAAACCCCTCCAGTTAATACGACTTTTAAATTATTCTTGCCTCCTTGGGTGATGGAATAGTGATTAGGAGGATCTGAAACTCTATGAATTAATTTCAAACTTATAAGTACAGATAGTAAAGATTTTCCTTCCTCTTCAGTTCGATTATGTTTAACAGAAAATTCTTTATTGCTAAATGACCCATTTTTAATTGTTAATATATACGCAGTTTTCAAAAATTCTTTCAGTAATGTTTGAAATAATTCTGACACTTTTTACCGTCCTAATATTGAATTTTTTCTCTTATACATTTTTTATCATTGATCCTCCCCATCAGAGGGATATTTTTTCGATAAGGCTTCTAGAATTTCCTCTTCAGCGAAGGAGAGAGTATCTGCACACACAATTAATGCTTGAGGAGGCCCTATTTCCTCCCAGTTAGATCTATCACTTACTTCAAATGGAGTTCCATATTCAATGTAAATGTCATCATAACCTAATCGGGCTAAACCGACTATTTTACTCTCAGATGTGAAGATATTCTTAGATTTCTCCTTTTCTAGATTAGTTAAGATATCAATAGCTTCTCTAACTGTTAGAAATTTATTTTTTTCTAGCTGGATATCTAGCAGAACTAATGTATGAGCGTTTATTGATTTATTCTTTTGAATGATTTCATATGGAACCTCACTTGCGTTTTCAGGAAAGGAACAAGTTACTGTCCGCCCAAAACTATAGGAAGACAATCCGGAAATTGAAGCAGCAGCAGAAAGTATTGAAGTGTTGTGTATAACATAACAAGAATATCCCCGTTTGGTAGCTGCAACTCTGAAAGAGTTATGGAGGGTCGCAATAAAGGGATCGCCAGGGATCATTATTGCAACAGTTTTACCTTGTATTCTATCGAGAAATTGAACGTCATTTTCTTCCAGATCCTCTCTCTTTAGGTAAGAAAACTTAGCTTTTAGTTGTTTAAATTCATGTGGAAGTTTTTCACTCATGAAATTAGTATAGTTTTCGATAAAAATTTTATCAACCTTATTGAGGATTTTCACAGTCTCTAATGAGCATGTTTTAAATCCTGATAGACCCATTCCTATGAAATAAAGGCAAGTTTCACTTACAACCAAGAGCATTCATCTGAAAATATTGATTAGAGAAAAAACGTTCCTATTACTTATTGCAATGAGAATCATATTCATCTGAATTCATCAATTTATTCCAGTCAGCTTCTAGATCTGTTGGTTTAATTTTTATCAGCCAAGATCCATAAGGATCCTCATTTACTTTTTCAGGCTCTTCAACAACTTCCTCATTTATTGCTACAACTTCTCCACCAATTGGACACAATAAATGAGATACCGCTTTCACGCTTTCAATAGATCCAATTACATCCTTAAACTCGAAGTTTTCTCCCACTTCAGGTAAATCAACATAGACTACATCTTTCAGTGTTTTCTGAGCAAAATCCGTGACACCCATAAGTACAATGTCTCCTTCTTTCTTTGCCCAATCATGTTCTGGTAAATATCGTAAATCAGGTAGAATCTTGTAGGTCATTTTTAAAATCATCCTTGAAATATCTCTGATATACTGAATATCTGCTTCATCTTAAATATTGCGATTATTTATCTTTTTTTAGATCGCTCAAAATATAAGAAATTTGTTATATTTCCATTTCCCAAATCTTATCTCCCAAATAATGAAGATTCAGTATTCCCTTTCCTTTTTTTGTTAGGAGATCAGAAGACTTCATTAGACTAAATCCTATACTCAGTGCCGCATTTTGTGGATTTATAATGATTATGATTGTATTTTCATCAAAATCCTGACTACATGAAACTATTCCTTGTGTAAAGATATCGGCGCCATTTATGACAAATTTAACTGCGCCTGCATCGACTTGGACTGTGGGGATAACAAGTTCTGGATGTTTTCGAATAAACATAAGACTGGGTAAAAACAGCTCTTCATATGAGAAAAAACTGATCTGCTGATTAAGATCAAAAATGTAATCTTTACCCTTCTTCTCATCATGCATAAGAAATTGAACGTTTTTTTTAAGAACACTAGTTGAAATTCCAGGCGCATAGATAGAGGAAAAAATTTATTTTCTCCTTTTTGATCCTAGTTCTTTTCTGATTGACATTTTAATTCGAATTACTTTATATCTACTTAAATCTTATAGTTTCAAGATTGTAAGGGACTTTTACCTTCACATGATACCGTTTCGACAAGGATTGGGCTAAAGATTGGGCTTTATTTCGCTGTCCGTGCATCAAAATGACTTGTTCAGGTTTTGGGGATAGTTCCCTAAAGAAATTCATAATTTCTCCACGATCAGAATGGCCACTAAATCCATCGATTTGGTGGATATCCATGTTAACACGAAGCATATTCATTCTCCCCTCATCAATGCTTCGAATCTCCTTTACGCCAGAAGCAATTCTTCTACCTAAAGTTCCTTCAGGTTGATAAGATACGAAAACTAACGAATTTCGTGAATCCTCAGCTAGTTTTTTGAAATAATCCACCGAATTTCCCCCACTCAACATACCAGAAGTCGCAAGTATTACAGCTGGTCCTCCTCGTAAAACGGAATTTCTTTCATTTTGCTGAACGGGACGAAATATTTCTGATAGGAAAGGATTTTGACCTTCATTGAAAATCTGATCCTGAAGATATGAGGAAAGATATTCAGGATGGCAAGAATGGATAGCTACTGCCTCTGCTATTAATCCATCTAGATAGACAGGAACTTTGACCATCTGTCGGCGTTTGTAATGATGAGCTAGCACAATCATGAGCTCTTGAGCCCTTCCAACAGCCATTGTAGGAATTAAAACCTTTCCACCTCGCTTAACTGTTTGATTAATAATTTTTACAAGTTGAATTTCTGCATCATCCCGTCTAGGCATGGTATCTCTTGGTCCACCATAGGTTGCTTCCATAATTATAGTTTCCAGTCTTGGAAAACGTGTATTTGCACGATCAAGGAGACGTGAACGCCTAGCTTTGAAATCATTTGCGATTGCTAAGTTATATTGTCCATCACCTACATGGAGATGCATGATCGAAGATCCAAGAATATGACCCGCAGGAGTCATTGTAAGTCTAATATCATCACTCAGATCGGTAACTTCACCATATCTTCTCGTAATCGTGTGAAGAATCATCTGTTTTATATCTTTTTGACTATATGGTACCAGCTTATTCTCACGTTCTGCAACTTCGATGTAATCTTTCTGAAGTAAAGTCATAAGCGATAAGGTAGCGTCATTCACATATACAGGCCCTCTATAACCCCATTTATACAAAAAGGGGACAAGTCCGCTATGATCTAAATGTGCATGGGAGACAACAACTGCATCTAAAGCTGCTATATCGAATTCTGGTACATTAAAATAAGGAAACATCTGGCCTGGTTCTCGAGTACCAACATTTAATCCTGCATCGATTAAAATTTTCGTTTCTGCTGTCTCCAAAATCATAGATGATCGTCCAACCTCTGAAAAACCTCCTAATCCAGTTATTCGAACAAAATTATCTTCAATTACTCTTGGACGATGAATTCGCTTTCCAATACTTAGCAACGCTTGTTTTCGTTTTTCAGATTCGTTGGTTAGTGTGTTACGTATTGAATTTATTAGTTGTGATTGAATTGGGGGAGATCTAACCACGCGTGGACGCCAAGAGATTTCTCTCGCAATTTCACGAAGGGTTATTCCGCTTCTACCAATAACAGCTCCAGGTTTTTTTGCCTCAACAATTACTTCACCTAACTCGTCATCAAAGATAATATTGGTAATATCGGCGTTCTCGGGCACAATTTCTTTGATACGAGCTTTAGCTTCCTCTTTTTCTCGTCTAACAGATACATCAGAGCGTATTACTATTCTCTTTCGTAAAGTTTTTGCTAAACTTTTTACAATATCACCATTTTCCATTAAAACCGTTGGTTTAAGTGAATATAAGACCACGAATGGCCCTTCAAATTCAACATTTGATATTTGAGCATTAGGGGGACGTGCACTAATTAAATCTGCTTTCAGTTGGTCTATTGCCAATTCACGACTATATTTTGAACGATTATTATACATTCAGAATTCTATCCTTGGATTCTTGTTTAAGAGGAAAACCATTATGCCTAACTTAACAGACTTGTTAGAATGATTTGTTATGATTGATTTTGTCTCGAAATTTCACCATAGGTAAATCAAATGATACTGTTTAATCATGTGAATGCCTATGTGAAATACGATATAGGAAGGGAGGAGCGGAGTAATTACCTTTGTACTCGTTACAGTACTCTGATCTTTGAGTACGTTCTAAATATGCAATAATTATTTTATTTATCAGTGCAATCTTCATCTAGAATGTATTAGAATGGATAATAAAAACCATTGTAAGATTTTTCGTAATTCCCCTTAGAGAAATTTCAACTGAGTCAAAAATTCCTCTATTCTCTCCCAGACACACAGAGTTTATAAAGATTGCGTCATTAATCCTTTAAAGGCAAGAATCAAGGATAGATGGATAATGCCAGGATCAGAGATTCTAGAATCGGTTGTACCAAGATCGATAATAATCGGAAATTCAATTCTTGGAAAAATTCCACAGGTAATTAAGTCCTTAAGATTTAAACCGAAAATTATGGTTCTTTCTGGAAAGAAAACACGTCAAATTGTTGGGGAAGAGATTCATACTATCATAGAAAATAATAACATAGATTTTGAAACTTTAACAATCAAAAACTCCTCATTGGAAGCCGCAATTTCCTATAAAGAGGAAGTTGACAAATTCAATCCTAATATAATCATAAGTGCTGGTGGGGGAAAAATTATTGATGTTGGCAAGTATTGTACACTTAGATCAGACCGAAGAGTAGAATTAATCTCTATCCCAACGGCTACCCCGCATGATGGAATAGCCTCACAATTTATTTTTCTAAATGATCCAACAGAGAAATTTATAGGAGAAACCCGTCCTCCTTTTGCGATATTAGCTGATATAGACAAGATTAAACAACACCCAGATTTGCTCCGATATTTAGCTGCAGGTGTAGGCGATACAGTAGGGAAAATGACTGCTATTTGGGACTGGAAATATGCTTGGCGAATTAAATCAGTCAAGTATTCAAGATTTGTAGGAGGAGTTTTACAAAATGCAGACTCTCTATTCCAAAATCAAGTTTCAGAAGCAACTTTAGATCAGGAACATGCTATTAAGGTTGTTTTAAAGGCCCTTCTAATTGCAGGAGTTCTTATGGGAACATCAAATGATATGAGAGTCGGTTACGGCTCAGAGCACATGTTTTCTCAAGCTTTACATGCAGAGGCTCCAAATTCAAATATTCTCCATGGTGAGAGAGTAGCTTTAGGAACAATTTTAATGGCTAAATTGCAAGGTCAAGATTTCAAAAAAATTAGAGCGATATTAGAAAGTGTGGGTTGTCCAACGAGCATAGATGATTTGGAGGATGATCTTGATTCCATAGCTGTATTCAATGCATTACAAAAAGCCCATAAGGTAAACACGATGTATACCGTTCTTGGTGAAACAGGTTTATCAATGAAAGCTGCAAAAAACCTAGCTCACCAGACCAATGTTATTAATTGAGGAGAAAAGAACCATTTATTTTGATAATTGTCTAGTGTTATTTTTAAAGGATTAATAATTAAAAACATATGTAGTGATCAACGATGAATCAGAAAACTGAGAGTCCAGTTGTTGGAGTCATAATCAGTATTTTCACTGATGCTGGACCTCAGGTGATTTTTAATTCAGCAGAAAAACAAGTAACAGAAGATCAAGCGTTCAATTTATCCATTCGTATCATGACTCTCATTGGTGAAACAATGAATTTGACGAGCGGTGAAATTTACGGTCCTCTTCCAGTACCAGAAAATGAGGAATTTCTATGCTTGGCATATGCATTCTTTGTTGATTCAACATTTACCACTGATCCACGATTAAAGAAACGCCCATCTGTAATTAGCGTTATCTTCAGAAAAAGATTAAAACGGATTGTATCACATGCACATGGACTTATACTTTCTTACTTAACAAATTCTGTTCCAGAGTTCTTTAAAAATGAAGAAGATTTTATTCCAGAAAAAATGATAGTAATTGATAAACGTCTAACGGATTTGATGACGACAAATCCTATAAGAATTTATCGCGTTGCCAAAGATAAACTAATAGAGCATCTTGACAACCTTTTCATTCCCTCTGATGCTTATGTCGTAGCAGATTTAGAAAAGAAAACCCTCTTTGTTATGTACGATCAACATCTTTCACCTGTTCGTAAACGAGCTGTAAGCATATTAATAGACTCTTTAAACGAAAAAACATATAGAAGGGGTTTTAATAAGCGCATAGTCGACTCAGAAGAAGAAGCGGAGCAATTATTGAACTTTTTTGGTCTCAAGAAAAATCTATAACCGAGATTTCATATTATGGAACTTCCAAACACCTATGGTATTGAATTATCCAGTTTCATTGATCTAATTCGTCTTATTTCAAGTTCAAGTCCTGATCGTCCCTCTACTGTATTTAAGTGGACAGGTGATTCTGAACTATTCTATTATGGCTCCTTTACAATTTTTCCCGGTTATTTTGATTACAAAGGATTACCTGTTATGTTTTACATAACATCTAAAACATCACTAGAAGCTGAGGGACAGTCATTAGTTAGATATGATCTTCAACGAGCAGAGCAGCAAATTACTTTTCTCCGTTTTCTCAAGGAAAAAGATTTAGAGAATACCCAGACAGGTCTTGTTCGCTTTATCCCAATCATCAATTTGAAAACCCCTCCACATATCTTCAGTAGTATGTCGTAAGAAGTGCATTTAATGCTAGAAATTGGGAACCTTGTTCGCATAGTTGAATTGAACGTACACAATCCAAAATCATGGATATTTACTCTCAAGACTGATAAAGAGAAATCAACCCATTTAGGGCAAATCCTTCACAACACTCTACTGGGAAAAAACTACGGGGACATTATAGATTTATCACATGGAAAGGTTACCATTTTAAAACCTTCGCCCAGAGATTTTCTTAAAGCCTTTAAACTTAAAACTCAGATACTATATGCCGATGATTGTGCAATAGCTTGCGACACAGCTGGTATTGGAAATGGAATGAAGGTTGGTGAAGCAGGTACAGGATCAGGAGCCTTAACGACATTTCTTGCTTGGTCTACATCACCTCATGGGCATGTTTACTCTTTTGATATAAATGAAGGTCATTTAAAGAACGCAGAGAAAAATCTAGAATTAACAGGACTTAGTAATGTTACTTTCTCAGTTCAAGATGTCCGAGAAAAAATTGATGTTCCTGCTTTAGATGCTTTTTTTCTCGATTTCTCTGATCCATTCAATGCAATAGATAATATATCTCAAGTTTTAACGGGGGGAGGACATCTAGTTTGTTTTGTTCCAAATTGGGGTCAAGTAGAAAATACCGTAAACAGGATAGACTTGAATCCAAATCTTACACATCAGGAAACATTTGAAATAACACGTAGGAACTTCGCTGTGAATCCAAAAAAACATATAATGCGACCATCATTCAGATCAATAGTTTACTCTGGAATTCTTATACATGCGATAAAAATCAACACGGAACCCTAAGGTGCCTAAATGATAGAAATCCCAAGAGATGTGTACGAGAAATTTCTTCAATTTGCGTTGGAAAATGCCAATCCTCTTGGTAGTTCACGAAATTGGAGAGAATGCATTGGATTAATATTGGGTCGAATATCAGATGATGATATTATTGTAACGGAAATTGTTCCAATAAGCTCTGGTTCGGCTGTATTTGTTGATATCACTGATTATGAGCAAGTTTTTTCCTTAATTTCGTTTGAGAGGATTGATGAAGGGGAAGTGATCGTAGGATGGGCTCATACGCATCCAGGGTTGGGATTATTTTTTTCTGGAACAGATATAGAGACGCAATTGACATACCAAAAGATGCACCCAAAATCTTTCGGTTTAGTATTAGACCCCACAAAGATTAAGACCGATTTTTCAGGTTTTAATATCTATCGAGTGGACATTAACACTTCCCGTCCTTATACGGTAGATTATGATTTTACAGAACACTTTAACTTCCAATCTGTTCATGAACACCTCACCAACGATTTGTATGGTGTTCCCATCAAAATTTCAGATACTGATCCAGTTTTAATTGAAAATTATGAAGTTGTTTGGAAAAATATCATCTTAAGCATCAAAGAACCAATTCTTATTGATTTAAATGAGACATTCAAAGTGAAAATAGAACTTAAACTCCCTTTTCGTCAGTTTGTTCGTGTAGAATATGAATTATCGACAGAAGTTGATGGTTTACCCGTTCACATTGAATCTGAATTAGCACAATATTATTTCCATGAAACAATTAGCTCAGGATCCTTATCTCTGCATTCATTCAAGTTGGAAGAGAATACTGAGATTAATATATGGTTGAGAAATATAAGGATTGCAGATTATACACAGCAATATTATGATTTACCAGATTTGATCCTTAAACTCAAGCCAAATTAATATTCTTTTTTTAAATGTCCAGATCCTTATACTTGCGATTACCGTATACTCCTAATGCTACAAACGCAATAAGTATAAAGGCAACAGCATAAAATATGATTAAAATAACGTATGGAGGTTCGGGAAGGCTCTCAACTAACTCAAATGTCATATTTTGAGGAAAGTAGATTTCTATTGGAAGCTGACTATCTTCATAGATATGATACTGAACATGAAAAACCAATTTATATAACCCGTAGGTTGGTAGAATTAAGGAAGGTATCTTAATAATTTCTGATTTTGAACTGTTTGGAGGAAGAACGAGCTCTTCGGGAGGTTCGTATTTATATAAAGAAATTCCAGCTTGAACTGTAAAGTTATCACTTGTTCCAGTTATAACTTCATACACATCTACGGCAAAGAAATGAATAGCAATTTCTTCAGAATTTCCTATAATTGTTGAATATGTTGTATTAACTCGTAAAGTCGATTTATTTAGAAGCTGAGGCGTAAGAAGCTGATCATCAATTGTAGGGTCATCTATTATCAATTCCTCAAGAGTAAAGAACTTACCTGTTTTTTCAACCTCGACGTTTACCTGATGAATAATTATTAGGGGGGATTCCGATTGTGCCGCAACAGAATTTATTTTCATATTTTCTGTTTGAATAGAAGGGTATATTCCTAATGATAACATAATCACTGATAGAATTAGTGTAGTTTGAGCAACATAACGTACCATACTGCGTACCGATCCATTTACTCTTTGAGATACAAGTTTTCTTACTGTTAAGAGTTGATTCGACCTTTTTTAATACAGTCTATATCTTTTATGATTTTTATCTTAGACTAATCGAGATTTAATATTGGATATTTTTCTTCATGCAGTTGTTCAATGATTTCACGAATTGCTTTCTGAGCCTCAGAAATATCCTCCATTGGGAAAAATTTTGTCATTTCCTTAGCAATTAGGAAATTTGGATCATCCTGACCATCAGATAATATTTGATATATTTCTCTTTCAAGTAGTCCTCTGGAAAATTTACCTTTTAGTAAATTAAAGATAATCTCATGAGCAATTAAAATTTTTAAGTGTTTAAGATCTACACGGGCTATTAATTCTGCAGAAAAAACTAAAACCGAGAAATCTTCTTTAATTTGACTCACAGCATCCAAAATAAAAACAGGAATAATTGTTGGTTCAAAACGATTTTCTAAAGAAGTACGAAATAAATAGGATTTTACGGATATTCTATATTTACTTGAAATTTTCGCTGAATACTCTCTAAGATTTGATTGAATAGTCACTAACGCAGACTTAGCTTTACGAATTTCTGCAAGATTTTGCATAGATTCATTAGAGATATCTTCCTGAATTTTTGATATGGGAAATATCTGTAAACCTAACCTAACCTTCATTCGTAATTGAAGTTCTATTTTCTCTGTAAAATCTTCAAACGGAATAATCTCTACCCCTTGTGATCTTATCATGGGTAGATTTTTTATGTCACTAAAGGCAAAAATTTCAGCCTCTGAAACAGGTTTTTTATCACAAAATATTTTTTGTACAACAGAAGCAAAATATTCCATACAAGTCTGCAGTGCAATCGAATCCAATGCTTGAAAAATAGGAATGGAAAAAACAATTATTAAAAATTTCTCATTCTGCTCATCAACTAGATTAAAGTGAAAAGGACTGATTTTTTGATTCTCTCTTTGGATTAATCCGTTAATACCATAGAAATGAACATTTTCAATGACATCTAAAAGCACAGAGTATTGAAGGGTCACCCTTTCAAACTCGATTGCCATCCATTCCTCAATGGTTAATCGGAATTGAAATTGACGAGTTAATGGAATCTTCTGTGGCTGTCTCATTCTATTTACTCTGAAGATGGATCACTAATAAAAGATTTTCATTAACGAATCCTTCAATATCGTTGACCTGCTCGTTTGTAAGAGAGCCAGTAGAGAAATAAAAAGATGGTAAAGGCGAAAAAAATTGCACTGGATCTACTGAAAGCTTCCAAGGCACCAGATGCAAAGTTTACGAGCTGAAATAGAACAAGAGTTAACCAGCCTACAATACTAGTATCCTTACTAGTCAATAAACCCTTCCAATAACGAATAAACAACATTAAAATTCCAAGAATTACCACAGCAATGTGAATCCAGTATAGAAACACCTCAAAACTAGGCCCAAAGGTTAAAAACAGAGATTCCAGAATTATGAAACAGGAAAGAGAGATTAAAGTGATCAGAACCTCTGGAATCTGAACTGTATGATCAACTTGTTGTGCACCTTCGTAAATCAAATATATAACCCCTCCTATAGTTGCACAATCGGCTAGAATTAATGCTGAAGTATACAATACATCTATTCTTGCATTCCACATTTCTACTAACCGAAGGAAGAAAGAAAATATCCCCGAATTCGATCCAAGTGGATCAAACCCGAAATAAAAACCCATAACTACTAGTAATGGAAGAGGGAGATAAAGAACTGTTAATAGACGAGTTTTTCTATGGTTAGAAATACGTTGATCCTCATCCTTCCATCCAAATAGGTATACAGCAATAAAATACCCACCGAAAATCGAAAGAAATGGAGTGATCAATGGAAATAGGAATATTAAACCAAGAATAAAATTGAAACCATAAAAGGCTTTAATAGTTGTTGGTAATCGCCAAACTTCCCTCCCAAATAACTCATAAGCATCACCGATTTGATAGCGTTTTCCATATGTCCAAATAAAAAAAGGAATCGCCATGATTAAGGGTCCTACACCGTAAACAATGAAATTTGAAATATAAATAAGATCAGGTGTGTTTAAAAACCAAATTACTCCACCTACAAATATAAATGAAAGTAAATAGAAGTAGGCGGGAATTATTATAAACTGTAGAATGACAACAAGGCGTCCATAATGAATATAAGTATCGTAATCACTCAAAAGATCACCAGCTCTATAATGCACTGATTCTTACTAGAGTATTACATTACCCAGTCTTAAAAATTTATCTTATAGGCACCATTAAATGATCATTGGCCAGTGGTTTTTTTATTTTCATTTTAGTTTTGCACGAATAAGAAAGATTGGAAGTAACAACGATGGTAGACAAAGAAGAAAAGGAAAAATTTCCTTACCGTTCTGATTACAATCATTTAATAAAAGGAAAGACTATTTCAAGAAGAGGTCGATGGTGGACCGCTGTTTTATTGGTTCAATCAGTTGAAAATGCTGAAAAACGAACAGTAGTTATTCAAAGATGGCAAAAACGTAATCGAGCTGACCCTGATGCTGAAGGGAAAATGAGCAGCTACTGGGCTCAAGCTAAATCATTCAATCTAAATTCAACAAAACCATGGGCTGTTCTTAAAGAAACAGTTGATGATTGGCTTTCTACAAATGACTGGAAATAACTACTTCAAGAAAAAACGACGAAGTTACCTAATTAAAGTATTCAGGTTCATTGCCTTCTTTCCATTTAATATTACAGCCCATACTAGGAATTTGATTTTGAGGAGAGTCTTTACCTTCCAATAAAGAGTTGATTGCGTTTTTAAGATCTTCCCCAGTAATAGCTTGACCATTTTTTGGACGACTCTTATCAAATTGTCCACGATAGTACAGCTTTAGGTCTTTATCGAATAGAAAGAAATCAGGAGTGCAAGCAGCTTTATATCTCTTTGCTACTTCTTGTGTTTCATCATAACAACATGGAAAAATCCACTCTTTCTCTTCAGCTAGCTTTCTCATAAATTTTGGTGCATCTTGGGGGTATGTGTCAATGTCATTTGAACTAATTGCAATAAGCGTAACTCCTTGTGAATGATAATTATCATAAATTGATTTAAAATGGTCACGAATATGGATGACATAAGGACAATGGTTACTAATAAAAAATACTAATGTACCACGTGTCCCACGAACTTTGTTGAGGGATATTTCATTATCTGCTACTGTATTCCGAAGTGAAAATTCAGGAGCCTTTGTGCCTAGAGGAAGCATTTGAGATTCAACAGAAACCATAATTATTCACCAATCCTTTATTTTTAGATTGAAAAGTTAAAGTATTTTCTATGAAAAAGGGATTTTGAAGGTTTTTTTATAGCTGGATCAGCCATTTTAAGGTAATAAAAATAGTTAGAAAAAGAGAGTTGCTTCTCCTATCTAAACAATTTTTATGTACTCATAAGCTTTAAGAGAAGTTTCGAACCCATAGTGTATTTTCTGGAATTCCGATCTAAATTCTTTTATTTCTTGGGCTACAGCTTTTGGATCTTTTTGATCTACAAGTACAGCTTTGAAAAAATCAGATATAGAAATCATATCAGCTTCTTTCATTCCAAGACGTGTAATTTCCTGGGTACCTATTCGAATTCCACCTGGATTCAGATAATTTCTTTTTTCCAATATATCCCAAGGTAGTAAATTACGATTCGCTACTATATGTGCTTTCTCCAATCTTTGTTCGACATCAGCTCCTAGGCCTATTGAATTTTGAAAGTTTGTTATATCAACAAGTAATGTGTGAGATTCAGTAAAACCCTTATCAGGACAAACAACCTGGAATCCACGTTCATACAAAGCTTGTCCTAATGCTTTTGCATTTTTTATAATTTGCTTTGAGTACGCTTCCCCATATTTTTTGAATTCCGCAGCAGCGACTGCAAGACCAGCAACATGCATAAGATGATGATTAGAAGTCATTCCAGGAAAAGCAGCTCTCTTTATCTTCTCAGCTAATTCATCACGGGAAGCAATGACTATTCCTTTTTGAGGACCAGGGAAGGTTTTATGTGTTGACATAGTCATTGTATCTGTTCCTTCTTGAATTGGATCTTGGAATTGTTTTCCTGCAATCAATCCCGCAACATGAGCCGCATCATAATTAACATGTGCTCCTACTTCATGGGCAACAGGTACTAGTTCCTTCACTGGATGAGGGAAGAGAAAAACACTGGCTCCAAATTGCACCAGTTTTGGTTTTTTCTCACGAAATGCTTTGATTGCCGCATCTACATCAATATTTAATCCATATCTATCATAAGGAATGTAATCTACATCTAATCGAGATACAGCTCCTGCAGTACCACCAATAAAGGATCCTGATTTAGCTGATAATGGACCAGAGCTAATATGACCCCCTACAGGAATTGAAATAGCCATCATTTTATCATGAGCTTGTGTAAAAGCTGTATAAACTGTTAAATTAGCCACAACGCCTGAAATTGGCCGTGCATCAATAAATGGAGCGTTAAAGAGTTCTTTCAACAATTTGAGACAGAATTCCTCTAGATCATCGAAGTACTCGTTTCCAGGATATACCCGTTCACCTATCCATCCTTCTGCATAACGATGTACAAGATCAGATATTGCCACTTCACGTACAGCAGGACTGGTTAAATTTTCACTCGCAATAAGTGGTATTGAATGTTCCCAATAATTATGATGTGCATTTAAAATTTCACGAATTTTTAAAAAATCTGGATTATCAGTCATAAGATTCTCTCCAAGGCAGAAATATTTGGTTTATCGACTTTCTCCTCATTCTTAAATAAATTCTCAAGAAATTATTATAACAAGTAGATACCTCTCAATCCTGATAGAAATTCCTTCCCAAAAAAATCACCTTTGCATAAAAGGTTCTGATATCTTCATCATCATTTAGAAATTTGAAGAAAACTGACAATTATAGGTGAAACATAATGAAAACACAACTCTACCATTGGCATGCCGAACACGGTGATATTGTTAATTTTGCAGGCTTTCAAATGCCTATCATGTATTCTTCAATCAAAGAAGAGCATTTAGCTGTTAGAAACTCAGTCGGAATATTTGATGTATCACATATGGGTCGTATGAAAATTGAGGGGGATGATGCAGAGAAATTTTTAGATTTACTGGTTCCAAGGGATCTTTCCAAGACCTTAGTTGGAAGAGCATCATATACATTCATGCTTAATGAGCAAGGAGGTTTTCGGGATGATTTAGTATTTGAACGTCTTGAAGACAAGAAGTGGTTGCTTGTATGGAACGCAGGAAATATGGAAAAAATACGTACGTGGATTCAAACATTTTTAATGGCCGTAAATCACTTCATTTCCTTGAACATCACAATCACAGATATCACACAAACATCTGCTATGTTCGCATTACAAGGGCCAAAAGCAGAACTCCTTCTCAAAGAATTGTTACCACCTGATGTGACCCCTCCTGCATCTTGGAGGATATTAAATTCGTCTATAGAAGGATGTGATGTTATTATTTCAGGCACAGGATATACTGGGGAAGCTGGATATGAAATCATTGTGCTAAATACATCAAATGTTGATTTTACTAAAGCTGAAAAAGTTTGGCTTAAAATAATAAGTGAAGGTAAGAAATTTGGGCTCTTACCATGTGGGTTAGGTGCACGAGATTCACTTAGATTAGAGGCAGGTTATCATCTGTATGGAAATGATATATTAGAGACAATTAATCCAAAAGAAGCGGATTTGTTTTTTCCTCCCTTTATTCATATTGAAAAATCCTTATTCGTTGGAAAAAACGCCTTAGAGTCTCTTAAACAAAAAGAATTATCGAAAATTCGCGTGGGCCTTCTTGCAATTAAGAAAGGACCAAGTCCCAGAGCTGGGTTAAAGCTATACAAAGAAGATAAGGAGATAGGAGTAATCACGTCTGGAATGTTCTCTCCTCTTCTAAACGTTGGAATTGGGATGGGTTATATCAATCCACAATATAACCAAGAAGGAGATATCCTTCATTTCCAAGCTAGAGAGAAAATGTTTCCAGTTAAAATAAAGAAATTCCCCCTCTTCGATCAAAAAGTATATGGTAAAATGCGAGAGAAATAGCAAAATTATTTCTTTGATTTTTTCTTCTTACCCTTCGTAGTTTCACCCGATTCTCCAGAAATTGATCCTAGTTCTGATAAGGCATTTGAGAATAAATCTATTAAATCAGGAGGTTGGATATCAGATTCTGCAGGTTTGCTATCTGTAGGTATTTCTTCATAACTAACCTCGGGTATTCCAAACATTTCTGAGGGGGATGTTGACTCATCTTCTGCAATAGAATCAACTATTGAGGTGAATGAAGTTGAAGAATCTTTATCAAACAAACCTGTGTCCTCTTTTGGTATTTTATCAAATGCACTCCCAGAATTCTTTTGTTCAACAACATTTTGAGTATCTACTAAAGCCATTTCTAAAGATTCTATATTGGGAAGGTTTTGTAATTGCTTTTTACGTTCTAACTCCTCGTCAGGTTCAATCTGAAGCCCTTTGAGCTGAGTGGGTTTCATTTGACCAGTAGAAGGTTCCTCAAATTTGGACTCGAGAACAGACAAATCAGGTGTTTCTGAAAGACTTTTGAGAATTGCTCCTTTTCTGGATAATACAGCAGGTTTAGCTTCTGTTTTCACAGGCGGGGGAGTCTTTGCCTTTTTTATTAACCGCCCAAAAGCATCAACTTCCCATTCATCTTCATCCGAGGCTTCTTGAAGTTTTATTTCAGTTGGTGCTATACTAGGAACAATTTGTTCGTCCTTTGAGCTAAAAAGAGAAGAAATCTCGCCATTAGTAAGAGTAACACCTTCTTTTACCATTTCTTGAGTTTCTGGAAAGATTTCTTCATCATGGGAAGGGAAAATCTGCTCAGTTTGTTCAGTAGGAGCAGTTTGTGCAAATAATCCTGTAATCTCATCATCGCTCAACGTGGTAGCTAGTTTTTCTCCTTCTTTCTTTTTTGGAACTTCTAATATGTCACTACTGATAATTGTTGGTTCTGGTTCAGGGATAATTTCCGTTTCTGTTGTATCACTTGTTACAAGAGATCCAAGATCAGGAATTGCGTCTGGAGGTTGTTTGAGAGAAAGTTCAGCCAATGGAGCTTCTGGTTCGTATTGTTTAATAACATCTACGAATTCTTCTTCTCCTTTATCCATTTCGATACCTGATTGAACTTTGATCACAGGTTCTACTGCAGGGGGAATAATTTCTGTAGTTTCGACTAAACTTGGTAGTTCTTTTTCCGATATTTCTGGTTTTAGACCTTCTTCCTCAACCTTAGTTCGTAAAAATTGATCTCGCTGCTCAGATAACTCCTTATACTCTTTCTTAAACTTTTTAGGATGAATAGTTAGCTCATCCATTAGTTTCTTGACGAAATCAACAATTTCAGTATTTTTGAGTTCACCATAATGATTTAACATGAAAGTGAGAATTCCCCCCATTTCTTTAGCTTGATTAATCATAGCAGCTAATTTGCTATTGTACTCCAGATAATCATATACTAAATCAAGGTTATCTGTAGTTACGGCTTTTTTCATGATTTTACAGCTATTAGAAAATAATACATCAAGATCCTCTAATTCTTCGAGCTTCTCAACAGTTTGTTGATAAGCCAATTGAGAGGATTTATCAGATACTGACAACATATACTCTGTTAGTGATGTAAGTAATTTAGCCTCATGTTTTATGGCTTTAAACTTTTTGCAAATATATGCGCCTCTTTTCAATGATCTAATTACCCTATTGGATGATGTAAAATGAGTAGCTAGCTCTTCATATACTTTGACGACACCATCAAAATCATTTGACGCCCTTAGGTAATCAGATGCAAGATAGGCATACTCAGATGCAAGATCTGGATTTTCATCAGCAACAATGAAAGCAAATTTCTTCGCTACAAGAGCCGCCAATTGATTATTTTCTTCCGCTAAAACAGTATCAGTCGTTACCTTCTGAATAATCTTGTCTAGGAATTCTCTTGCTTTATTAATATATGAATTTTTCACTAATTTTGTGATGAAATCAAGAGCTTCATCAATAGATTTATTAATAGGCTTTCCTGTTTTTTCCAACATAGTTAACATTAATACTATTGCCTCTGCTACAAACCCTGCTAATAGCAAACTATTCGTATATTGGTTAACGAGCGAATCCCCAGATTCAATAAGTTCATTCCGATAAACTGTAGCCACCAATTCTAATATTCCTTGGGTTGCATCTGGAGTTAAAGTTGATGATTCAACTAAACGATAATAAAAATTCTTGGAATATTCAATGAAATCCTCAAGTGGTGGTGAAAGGACTTCATTCATCATATTTAAAAGGGAAACATCCGAATATTTATCCAGAAGAGGGATTACAACTTTCTGAATAATTTTCTTTATTTCACCCTTACCCTTGTGAATCTCTAAAATTCTTCGATAGATTTGCATGGTAATCTCTTTATCATGTTCAAAGGTTGTATTGAATACCATTTGAAGAAATTCAAGAGCTTTTCCAGGTTTATCTTCTTCTTCAAACAAATCAGCAACACTTAAGGTGAATTTTATAGCTGTAGGATAATCTTCTCGCTTTAAGGTCAGCTTTGTATATTCCTTCAGCGATTGAATTGCCAATTTGGTTTGATTATGGGTTTTTCCAAATCTATAGATTAAATCAGTAGTTTTAGATGCACCTTCGAATTGTTTATGTTCTAAGAACCGATTTCGCATTTTACCTAGATATTTAATTACATCAGTGATGCTCCCAGAACTTTCAATATACCTAGCATTTTGTACACTAAAGATATACGCATCCTGATAATTACCTGAAGCCATTTGTTTATCAATTATCTTGGAAACAACTTCTATTGCTTTCTTATAATTTTCTTCACGTTCATATTCTTTCAGGATCGTATCAGTAATTTTCTGTGCTAAATCAACAGAGCGATCTAATACTTCATTTTGATACTTAACTAATTGTTCAACAGATCCTTGAGGATCCCCCATTTTCCGGTACGTTTCTGCTACTTCGAAAATATATTTCTGGAGTAAGTCATATCTTTCTGTTTTCTCTAAAAGATGTTCAATAAATCGCGATATCGTGTCTATTGCTCTTGTATAGTCATTTTCTTTTGTTTGAAGAATAATTAATTGATCTAAAACAGCTGCTCCCTTATCGACTTCATTTAATGATAGTAGATCCTTCACAAAGCTCATGATTAAGTCATAATCAGCATCATCAGTTTGTACCATTAAATTTGAGATATATCGAATATATTCGAATACCATGTCATTATGAGAGTATTCTTTTAATTTGTCAATAAATTGACAACAGAATTTAATAACGTCTTTAGTTTTCTTTGTACTAAGTAATCGAGAAAGTTCAAGGTTTACCATTTCTTGAGCGGTCAAAACAGCTTGACTAGCTAATAAATCATCCACATATTTCAAAACAATATTTTCACGTTTCTTAGGATCATCAATAGTCTGCAGAGCATTTTGAATGAACGTTTTTGATCTATCTTTCATTCCTAATTTGCCTAACAAATCACCCATTGCCAGTTGTTTTTCAATTCGACTGGAATCATCATCTTTGTAAGCCTTTGTTACTAATTCTTCTGCAAATTTCAGATAGTTCTTTGCAGCATCACTCTCTTTTAAGTTTATGAGTCCTTGTACTATTTCTAGGCTAAAATTAACAGCATCGTCAATTTTATTCAACTCATAGTAAATTTTAATCGCTTGATTGGCGAATTCACATGCTTTTACATACGTATCTGAATCCATTAAGTAATTTGAAACTTCAAGGGTTTTTTCCAGTGCTTTTTCTTTCTTTCCTTGAGTTTCTAATGTTAAGATGAGTCTATTTGCATATTTCTGATAGTTCTCCTTTTCCCTGATCTCTTTCAACAATTGAGAAGTTTCATCAAGTGTACTAATAATTTCGAAATTAGCTTTCTTCTCTTCTTGAACTTCGAGAGCAGAGTCGATTAACATAATGATATCTTCAAGATAAGCACTTCGTTGATCAGCTAGAAGATTATCAGCTTTTCGTATCTGTTTAATACCAAAATAGGCATATCTTAAGGCATTTTCCCACATTACTACAGGTAGACGTGCCTTTTTATAATAACCAACTTGCTTCTTTGCTAAAGATAGTATTGTGGATAATGACTCTGGTCTAATTTTCTCGGCTAAATAATGATCTAATACCAAATCACATAAATTAGCCGCATTCAAATATTTTTCCTGTTCAACCAAGGTTTCTATAGATTCATACACAAATTCAACTGATGTGTCTATGTCAAGCTCCAATAATTCAGCCACTAGATCTGACTGAAGCTTGATAACTTTTGAATTCTTTCCCTGTTTTTTTAGAGACTCAATTAACTTCTTTCCAAAGCGTAAAATTCCTTTAAAATTTTTCTCTCTTCTGAATCTCTTAAGAAGTACTTCAGTAACCTTTGAAGCAGCATTAAAATCATCTTCTTTTTCATATTGCTCTATTACTTTTAAGAAATGCCCAACTGCCACATTAATTATGATTTGATCAATGGGCCGCAAAGCTAGTTGTTCAATTGTTTGAAATATTAGTTCAGAAGCATCATAAAGATAGCTGAAGGATATTTGAGGTATTTCCTGGTTAATTAATCGAGCAATCTCGTCTTGATCAAGATTTATCTTCGCTGATTTTGACAATCTTCCATGAGGGTTTCGGAATCGTAAAAACCAAGCGTCAGATTTTCGTAAAATTATACATACGACGCCATCGGAATGCGCAATCTCAACTTCTTTAACAGGTAAAGGTTGACCAACTTCGACAGATTCCTTAACTTTTGCGATAAATTTATCAAAATCTTCTGATTTTTTATATTCTGAAGCATCTAAATCAGATAAATCAACAAGCGAGATTTCATCTTGAGATTCTATGCTAGTATCTTTTTCAACAACAGATTTTACCTCTGATACAGAAGCCATGTCAGGGATAACTACTGAATCATCATCTACAACAGGATTCAGTATAATCGATTCTATTTGCTCCGCTGAATCATAAATCGCTGAAAAGGATAAGAAATCAATTCCAGATTCACTTATTAATTCAACTAGTGCATCCTGATTAATCTCGTTTTTTAAAAAAGCTTTTTGTGATACAATTTCATCCTTTTTTGACAAAACAACAGAATAGTTTCCCTTACGGGTGAAATATATTGCTGCATAACCAGATTTGGAATGAAGCATATTAAATCGCTTTAATAGCTTGTCTCCCTTTGGGATAGCAATTTTTCGTCTTTTTGGGGAAGACTTTTTGCTATCTCTTGTTTTTGAAATGGATATCGATTCTTCTAACGATACTTCTGGACTCTCAATAACTTCTGTGGGTTCACTACTGACTGTTGGTTCATCTCCTATTGAAAGTGCTTGGAACTCATCTTTTATTGTATTTACGAGTAAATCTGCAACATCAAATATCGCTGAAAAACTGAAAAATTCTACTCCAGCCTCACTCAAAAGGTCAACCATTCTATCCTGATCAAGACGAGAAATCGCAATAGAAGAAGTATTAACTTGTCTATCATTCTGATAAAAATTAATTATGTATGAATCCTTTTCTTCTCGAATCTCACATTCCATACCAGAGGTTGAAGGGAGTTCTAAACGTAAAGTTTTTTGGTCACTCGTTACCATGAATATCTTTACTTCCTACGTATTATATCATTACCTACAGTCTTCTAAAATATTTTCGTATTCTAGATATAGCTCCCTACGATAAGTACATCTGACTCAATTATTTCCACCATAAACATTCACTACGTTTAAAAATCTTAAATACTCGCTTTTTCAGCAAATATTTGTACCAGATTGACTATTGTCTCGACTGATTTTTCCATTGCAATAACAGGTACAAATTCCTTTGTACTATGAAAATTCATTGCTCCAGCAAATACATTCGGTGTAGGAAGACCCATATAGCTTAACCTTGCGCCATCAGTACCACCGCGAATTGCTTTCTTAATTACGGGTATTCCTGCGCGTTTAATTGCTTCCTCAGCATTATGCATAACTTCAGGAACCTCGTCAATCTTATATTTCATATTTTTGTATGATTCTTTCACATTAAGAACAATATCAGCCTTTGGAAACTTAAGCTTGGTTTTTTCCACGAAGGATTTCACTACTTCAATTTTTCTTCTAAGCTCATCATAGTCGAAATCACGAATAATGAATCTTATTTTCGCTTCGTTCACCGTCCCAGAGAATTCATATACATGATAGTATCCTTCTTTTAATTCTGTGGTCTCTGGAGATTCCTTAATTGGGAAAAATTGAACAATCTCAGATAAAATCCGAATTGCATTTACCATTTTATTTTTTCCGTAACCTGGATGACAATTAAAGCCTTTAACTTTGATTGTACCTCCTGCAGCATTAAAAGTTTCTGATTCAAGAGCGCCCATTTCATCTCCATCCATTGTATACCCATAATCAGCTCCTAATGATTTAACATCTAATGCATCAACCCCATGACCAACCTCTTCATCTGGAGTAAATACAATTTTAATTGTTCCATGTTTAATTCCTGGATTCTTAGTCATGATCGAAATAGCTGCCATAATTGAAGCAATTCCAGCCTTGTCATCTCCACCTAGTAATGTTGTACCATCAGAAGTTATTATATCTCCTCCAATGAATTTTGCTAATGCAGGTGTCTCATCCGCAGAAATAACCAAATCTGGATTAGCAGGATATAGTATATCTCCACCAGGATAATTTTTAATAACTCTAGGTTTAACTCCTTCTCCAGGAGATTCTGGTGAAGTATCTAGATGAGCAAGGAAACATAATACAGGAACTTTGTCTTTAGCTTCAGAACTGATGTTCGAAGGCAAGGTTCCAATAACATAACAGTTCTCATTAACTGCTGCATCACTTATACCCATCTTGTGAAGCTCTTCAACAAGTATTCTAGCTAAATCAAATTGTCTTTTAGTACTTGGAATTTCATCTACGTCTTCTTTGCTTGTTGTATGCACCGTAACATATCTTAAAAACCGTTCTACTACATCAGATCTCACAATTAACATCTTCTACATTCACAGAATTATTATGAAGTGGTGATTTGTCTAATTATGAAATCAGTCATAACTTTTCTTGCAATAAAAAGGTGAATCAAAATTACTAGACGCAGAATTGTCTCGATTAGCAAAAATTCTAATCTTGAATCCAAGAATTAAGAAAAAAGAAAGAGAGGAGTGATACTCATCTAGATGGAGGGAGGTAAGGTATAATCAAGGAGGCTAATAATCCAATTTCACGGTTCTGTGTATATACAACACCAGGTCCTGTATAGCGGATAACAATACCTTCACCACCAAGCATAAAACTTTTTCTACCTCCAACCTTGGAGACTTTATGTTCTATATCTGCATTGTAAGCCATCATTACTCCATTATCAACTACAAATTCCTGGCCAGGTTTAAGTTCATGACGTTCAACAAAACCATATCCTCCAATCCAAACATCACCTTCTGATTCAGCGATAATCTTAGTCAGCATAAGTCCTTCTCCTCCTAAAACAGATTTGAAACCACCCATTTTAGAAGTGACAGAGACACTCGTAGAGCCACAAATATAGGCATCACGAGATAACATCCATTCCTCGCCTTGTTCTAGATGAAAATGAACAATATCACCTGGAGCACCATGAGCAAAAGCAATGGTTCCGGGTGGGGAGCCATCGGAGATGGAAAAGAAGTTTTGGAACATAGATTCACCAGAAAATTTACGTTTCAGTCCTCGCATAACGCCTCCGGCAGATTTAGTTTCCATATTAACGTGCCCATCCATGTATACCATGGCACCACCCTCTGCTCGTATCTGATGTCCTGGATTTTCCAAAGTAATCTTTACTACGGCGAAAGCAGGACCTCCTGTTATATCATATTTGAAAAACGATTTTTCTTTCTCATTCGACATGATTCATCACATACTTTTTCATCAAAAAATTCGCAGATAAACGTCTTATTTACTCTTTTAAAAACAGAACTATAATGGAACCTTAAAATTATTTATTTTGATTATCTCTTCTAAGAATTCTGATTGAAACACGGAAAAAAAAGAGAAAGGGGAAAAAGAACTCATTAATCATCATAGGGAGCTCTTTTACCTTCCAAATATTCTTTATGATGGCCCTTCATTCTCATAAAGAAGGATGTACCAATCAAAAATAACACCAGTAATAATCCAATACCTATTTTATACGCTAGAGCCAAAGATCCTGCAACAGAGGAGAAGATACTGATTACTCCACCAAATAGTATCATTCCAAAGGCACTGCTTCCTTTACCTGCCAATTTGCTGAAACCAAAGTACTTACCCACTTTTCCTTCAGGTGCTAACTCAATAGTCATAGTACGTTGTACTACCCAGATGCTGCCCATACCAAAACCGACTAAAATAGCCATGAAGTAAATTGTGAAATTGGGAAGTATATTTAAAAAGAAAGGCAGTTCTACAGTCTCATCAAATGATCCGGCAAATACTGGTATCGTTAAAGCAATCAACCATGTTGTTGAAACAACACCTGCTAAGAATTTGGGACCCTTTCGATCCGCAATGGGCCCAGCAATTCCTGTTAATAATACCGCAAATACAACACCAACTAAGAGCAAAATAGTTGCTTCACCTTCGGCCATTCCAAATCCATCTACTGCTGCAGGTTTCATTATATTGATAATTGTTTGTACTACGTCAACAGTAAAGAACCAACCAATCACAAACCATCGCATATCTTTGTAGTTCCAAATTTCACGTCCTGTTTCAATCGTTTCCGAAACTGCAGTTCGAAGTACTTTACGAAAACCTTCCTCTTTTATTCTATTTTTTCCTGACGCTTCTTTTGTTAATAAAAAGGGGAGAGCCATCAAAAAGAATCCGAGCGCGCATATTAGCCACATTGGCCCCAAATGACCTAACCAATCGGCTTTAGGACCAAGTGCTGTTTCATAATTTGCTGGATTAATAGTGCCTATATCATTCGGCAAATCAGCAGCTTCTCCAAAGATAGCTATTGCTGCGAAATTAAAAATAACTGCGAAAAAAGACCCAAAATATCCAAGTGCTACACCAAATGCTGAGACCCAACCATTATCCTTTTCTTGGCATATTCTAGGTATCATAGTATCATAAAAAAGATTTCCCCACTGATAGAAGATATTAGCACCTATAAATAGGAATACTGCGAGGAATAAATTGTCGAATAAAAAGACTAATCCAGTAAATAATATTGTTAAGCTTCCAAATAACACAGTCCCGGGCTTACCCTTTCCATTATTATCGGCAATCGTCCCAATAACTGGAATAGTGATTGCTACAAATAGAGTACTAAGAGCAACTCCTATACTAGCAATAAAATAACTTAATCCATAATCAAAGCCATTTGACATTCCTAAAAGAGTTAAATATTGCAAAACCGTCATAGATACAATACCCATTGAAAATATTGTATTTGCTATATCGTATGTAGTCCAAGCAAAAATATTTAGCTTCGACGTTTCAGTAACTTGTTGGTTCATGATTTATACCTCATAAGAAGATGAAAAACTAATTAATCAGATTTTCCAGTAGGTATTTTTGTTATTATCAAGCAGAATATAAATCATTACTCCCTCTCAACCTACCAAATACATAACGCTCAATGCTTTTAAGGACGGATTAAGTGACTCAATTACCCTTGATTGAAGAAAGCATATCATCCTCTGGCCATTCTCCAATGTATGTAATGCATAAATTCTTTGGAAGAAAACAAGGTAGTGTAATTCGTGAGTATATTAAAAATCATACAGAAAATCAAGATGAGATTGTTTTAGACCCTTTTTGCGGAAGCGGTGTGATGATTGGTGAAGCCTTGCGCTTAGGGAGAAAAGCTATAGGAATTGATATAAATCCTGTTTCAATCTTCATAACTAAAAATACATTATCAAAAATTGATTCTAAAGAAATACTAAATGAATTTAACATTATTCAATCAGAAATTAAACATGAAATCCTTTCCCTTTATCAGTCTAAATGTAAAATTTGTCAATCAGTGGTTTCAGTAATCTGTTTTACTTGGAAAAACTCTGTGTTATACGATAAAAGATATGAATGCCCTGAACACGGAAGGATTATTGAAGAGGTTTGTGATACCGATCGGAATCTAGTTGAAACAATCCTAACAAGAACTATGAGTAACTTTTTCACCTCAGAAGGACGAATTCGCTTCTGGTTTCCAGATTTTCCCCTTTACTATAAAAATGGGGTACCATTTCTTAAGAAAGAGCAATATGAAAAAGTTAATGATCTGTTTACACTGAGAAATCTTATTTCTCTTGCTAAAATTCGCGATAGGATTTCCAAAATAAAAGAGTCGGAGCTCAGAGATTCCTTCCTCTTTGCTTTTTCAAGTATTGTACATTTAGCCTCAAGAATGACTCCTGTCCGCCCTTCTAGACCATTTAGTTCAGCTTGGGTGCAACAAAGCTACTGGTTCTGTCCTCATTACATGGAATCTAATGTCTGGTTTCTCTTTGAAAGAGCAATTCTAGGAAAGCAAGGTCTAATAAGAGCAAAAAAAGACTTATCTAATAGTATTCAAAAGACGGAAATAAGAAAAAACTATGACGATCTTCTAAACACAAAAAATCCCGGATTTCTTCTATTAGAATTAAGTATCATCCAATTAAACGATTTACCTCCAAATTCCATCGATTATGTCATTACAGACCCTCCTTACGGCCACTCAATTCAATATGGAGAATTATTATATTTATGGGGAGCCTGGTTGAATATCGTGGACAAGTATAAAACAATCTTTCTTAATGAAATTGTGGTTAACAGCCATCAGAATAAAGATTTGGACGATTATGAAGAGTTACTACATCAGGCATTTAAAAAAGTATATTTAGTACTGAAACCAAATAGATACTGCACAGTTACATTCCATAACCCTAGCCTAACCATTAGAAATGTGTTATATCGATCCGTTATTCGTTCAGGGTTTCATTTTGAAAAAGTTATCTATCAGGAGCCCGCTCGTGCCTCAGCAAAAAGCCTTCTCCAACCTGCTGGTTCTCAAAGTGGAGATTACTTTTTCAGGTTCAAAAAACCTGAAAAGAAAATTTCTTCAGTTTACAATCCTATAACAAAACAAGAATTGGAAAAATGGATAATACAAATAGTTGCGAAGATTATTACAGCTAAAGGAGAACCAATGGCTTTCAATCAAATTCAAAACTCTCTAGATCCTATTCTTTATAAAAAATTATTCGAGACTAAATCATTAATGACTTTTAATCCAAGAAGTGTCGAAGAGATTATGAAAGAAAACATTGGAAAAGCATTCCAACTCCAAGATAACTCATCAGAACAATTTCCGAAGAAAAAGAAGCAATTCAATTTGTGGACGGTAATCGAGAAGAAATGAATTACAATGAAGAATAATGGATACCTTAAGATAATTATTAATAAATTCAAAGAGTGTAATTATTAAGCAATTCAAATGAAAATTGTTCTTGGTAAGAAAAGATAGGAATGAGAAAAAAATGGAAATTGACCTTTAAAAGGTAATCAATGATCTAAAAACTTCAGGTCTAGATAATCTTATTTTAAAACTGTACCATATTGCATACATAGTGAAAATGGGAGAACGACTTGCTACTATCCAATCTCTAATGCATTTACTTCCTTATCATCAGTTTAAGAACTTCAAAATTATTAATGCTAATGCAATCACGACCTGTATAAAGCTCCATGAAACGCTACCAGTAATTGTTGTGTCCGAAGGCTTAGTTGAAGACTCTATTGTCGAAAAATATTGCCGAAAATATGGCTCTCGTGTTCATCATCTTGCTTATCTTGTTACTGATATTGTAGAAGTAGTTAAAATTCAAAAATCCCGTGGTGTTGAATTTACATCAGAGGAAATTATAGGTAGTGAAGAAGAGGGAATTAAACAGATTTTTACAATGCCTACTAAACACACTAATCATATCATAGAGTACATTCAACGATTCGGAGATTTTGATGGTTTTTTTACCCCTGATAATGTAGAGAGCTTGATGAAATCAACAGAAGAATTAGGTGAAGCGTAATTCCAATAAGAAATGTTCAGCTCCTTTCAGAAGCCCTTTAAAACCAATAAGATATAGTAAAATGTTTTATTCTTGTCCCATCTTTTAAAAAGAGGATCTTGGAATTGAATCAGAAGGAACACTGGGCAATCTTTGTCGAAGGAACGGATGTTAAATGGACTTTTGGTGACCCAAGCCAAGAATTTCAAGGGATTGTATCAGATTTTTTAAGAGGATTAGGATCTTTTGGAGAAGAACTGTTCGGAGAAGGGATTGCAAGCATTACGTTTGATTTACCAAAACATTCCGGATACAAATCAACCGAATTATTTATAGTATCCCTTCAAGATCATTTTTACTTTGTTATAAGTGAGCCTGAGATCACTCTCATGCTTATATCCGCAAAAGAAGGAATACCTTATGATATAAAGGAGATTATGACGGCAGTCTTGGTAGGACAGGCTTCTGTCCTCTATGCAGCAAGCATTGCAGAAGCTACCCAATCTGAAAAGGACAGAATTCATAAACAACTTCAAGATATTATTTTAGACATTAACCCTAGTTACAAAGAAAATAATCAAGTTCAAATTATTGTGGGTAACTCAGGATCCAATTTTGGTATTCTTTCATTTGAAGAGTGTATATTATTTCATTATTTCTTGCGAAAACAGGTTGAGGAAGGAATGTATTTCTCTCCCTCTAGCTGGTGCCTGATATCTCATCAAGATGGAGGAGATATACCCTTTTCGTTTAACATTGACGATGATGTTCTGCTTGGGGGATATTTTTCAGCAATCATTGGACTTCTTTCGACATTATTCAATTCTAGACCAAAATTTCTTGCTTTTGGCACTACAAATTTGAGGAAATTACGATTTGTTTATGGAAGACAATTCTTTATGGCCCTAGATAAATCTTTTATGCTAGACCTACTCTTAACTAGGAAATTTCAGAGTAAATTCTTTGAAACAAGCTATTTGGTCATAAAGGATTTAGCTATTGGAATTAAGGAATTGATTATTGAAGAAATCTTAAATTTAAGTACTACTAAACTCTCGCGCCTCTCTGCTGAATCCTTACTAGATAAATATATAGGTGAAACAACTGAAAATATGCAATTCTCGTTTGGGGATGGGGAAGAAAGTAACGATCTTTTACGTGAAGAACGAATACATCAAGTCTTAAGGGTTTGGGGACGGTATTTAGCGGACTTGTAAGATTTTATTGGTATTAAGAATTAATATCACATGATCAATTTTGTCCGACAAATTTAGTCATGGTGCGGAATATGGTCCATTATTAATTTTAATCCCCTGAATAATTTCTTGTACCTGATTAAGAATTGATTCATTTTCTATTCTACGTTGATTACTCTCTGAGATAAACTCTCTTAAAATTGTTTTTACTTCTTCAGGAATATCTTTTCAATCTAATAAAGAATCAAAGCTCTTTTCAGACTTCATTTTCTACCCAGCTGGTGCATAAAAGCCATCATATACAAATTACCAAAGGAGGTTTTGGATCTCTTCAAGATTTACATTTGAACATAAAATGTGGTATAAACGGTACGATAAATTCCCAGGTGAATATAAAATCAAAATAATCCTAAAATTGTTCGTAAAAAATGTGAAATCAAGATAAATTTGTGTTTACTCGTGATTACACTTCATTATACCTGAAGCAGCTAGTAATATGATCATTAACCAAACCAATGGATTGCATATAAGCGTAAACAATAGTAGGTCCAACAAAATTAAAACCCCGTTTTTTAAGATCTTTACTAATTGTTTTAGAAAGAGGTGTGTCTGCGGGAATATTTGATAAGGTAGTAAAAACATTTTTTATGGGTTTATTATCAGTAAAACTCCATATATATGACTCAAATGATCCAAATTCCTTCTGTACTTTGATGAATTGTTTAGCATTGTTTATAGCACTTTTTATTTTCAATTTATTCCGAATGATACCAGTATTCTCAATCAATTTATTGAAATCGGCTTCGGTGAATTTTGCAACCTTATTAACGTCAAAATTAGCAAAAGCTTGACGATACCCTTCTCTTCTTTTTAGAATGGTTGACCAGCTCAAGCCAGCTTGTGCTCCTTCTAAAATCAGCAGTTCAAACAATTCACGATCATCATGAACGGGTACTCCCCATTCTTCATCATGATATGCACACATAAGCAGATCTCCACCAGCCCATCCACACCGTTTTAGCTCTTTTTGGTTCATGCTCAAACCTCTAATTAGTCTTATGAAAAATTTATTCATTCTTGGTTGAATAATGCTACAGGGTTAATGAAAAAAGATGATTTGCACCCCGTTCAAATCCAATTTGATGTGTTTCGAATAATTCTGTTTAATATACCTGTAAAGAGCATATACACCTTTAATAAGGAAAAAATATCCTCCCAATCAAATAAATGTGGAAAAAATTGGTTTTGTCTTTACTTTAAATACTTATTTCGAATGAACGGATGAGGGGTGCGACACCGATGCATTGTTTGCACTCAGTGACCTAAATAAGCAGTGAAATACCCACAACATATCCTAGGAGGGATCCAACTAAAGGAATGAAGGTAGTAATACGAAGAATACTTGGTAGGGGGAATGGGTGCATTTTCACCAACCTAGCAAGATTATATTCGTTACGCAGAATTGGTAAATCATTACCTCCTTTTAAAGATAGATTGTGAATTATCGCATGTTGTTTATCGATCATAGCATTTCTTATGTGGGAATAATTTGAAAACGACTTGTAGATAGTTGTTGCACTTGATATCACTCCAGCTACTATGAGAACAAATAAAAGAAACATGACTCCACCAACGAACCAATCAGAGGTAGTTAAAGCAACAATTAATGATACCAAGGTAGCAATTGAAAAGGGAAAAAGAAAGGAAATACCCACTCTATCTGAAAATCTACAGAGATTTTTTTTAGTTTAAACCCATTTTTTACATCTTTACTCTCAGTAAATATTATGTATTCATCCAATAGACCTGTATTAACCAGTCTTTCAGCTAATAATAAAGTTTGATCATGGAATCTTGACCAATTGTCTTTAGTGAAGAAGAACTTGAAGATTAGCATGAAAATAACTAATAATTGACCAAGAATAGAAGCAAAAATCGATGTTATGACAAGCAGAGAAAAAAATTCTGACTGGAATTGAGAAGGACCAAGGAAATTACCATCAATGAAGAAGGAAATCATGAAATCCATTAACATAGAGGTGGAATACAGGCTAGTAATTAAGAGAAGAGCTATTGCACCAATTGCAGGCGCTAGCTTATTTAATGGCCGATTTCGATCATATGATACCTTTTCTTTTATCAAATAGTCGTAAAAAGTTTCTTTCACTGAATTATATAGAATTTCAGTTTTTATTTTCCAAATGAAATCCTCTTCTAGCTTGATGTATCTATTAGCTTCGCTCACATTTGTTTCCTCTGAATAATGCTCATAACCAATTCTTTCTAGTATTCTGGGGCCCAAGATTATAAAGTTTAATAGAGTAAATCAAAACTTAGGTTGATAGGGATTCTTTTGGAAATAATAGTATCGAGATGTGGGAATATCTGTTCTGACTGTCCTTGGTCAAAGTATTACCGGAAAAAAGTTGAAAAAGATGATTGGGAGTATTTAAGTGAACAATACAAGAAATACGTAGGATATACACCCATAAAGTACGAATGGGAGGGATGTGTTGGTTGTCGAACCCCAAATGAGCAATTACCAAAACATCCTCATCATAATTTCTTAAAAGCATGTAATACAAGAAAGTGTGTTAATTTCAATGAAATAGAAACGTGTGCACATTGTACCAGATTTCCTTGTGCAAATACAGTAACAGTACAAGGATTAACGAGAGAAAAACAGTCAAAAAAGTTAGGGGTAGAGATATCTGATAGCGATTACATGCAATTTATCCAAATGTTTGATTCAATGAAAAATATGACGGAAATACGGAACGCTTTACACGAGAAGCAATTAAAAAATCCAAAACCAGTTGAGAAGCCTTTATTAGGTCTAAATATATCTGAAAAGATAAATAATAAAGAACTAAAACGTTTTTATGCTGTTTTAAGAAATATTTATACTTCTAACCTAGAAATAAAAGATACGGATACGAAGGCTGGGTTTGAAAAATGGAAAAATAGGCAGGAGGGGATTTTGAGGTTGTTATGGATTGTAGGTACCTTGGGAAAAATCGATGAGAGGGGGATAAAAGTAGATGGAATCACCTTGAATAAAAATAAAAAATCAGCTAAGCTGCCTACTAACGAAAAAGGCTGGAAAACTTACTTAGATACATTAACAAATTTTGGAATTATTAGTAATTTGGATATAAAGACTGATCAATTATATACTCCTGGGGGATGGATGCGTGATAGAATTCCTAGATCCAATGATCCTGCTTATTATCTCAAAATGAGCTTGGACTCCGAATTAAAAGAAATTTCATTTTTCGATAAGTTAAAAGAATATACAACTGAATTACAAACTATTAGTGGAAAGCGAGCTTACACTAAGTTTAAACAATTAGATTCAAATCACTTTATTTAGGTTGAAAATTCCTTTAACGGATTATTAAGATTGAATTTTGGTTGAAGTTAGATCACTAAGAAACTGTTTGAATATGGCAGGCTTGCCTGAAAACTAGTCAGTGTCGGAATAGTCCGTTTTAGTCATTTGAAGGTACAAAAGATCCAAGCTGATCGATAATTTTAGACATCAGGAGCGCAGCCTTACCACGTAGTACAACATCAGCAATATAATCAAACCTCGTTGGCTCATCATTGATTATAATAACTTTACTACCAGAAACAGCCGCTTCAAAAGGCATTAATGAGGCTGGAAAAACACTTAAAGAAGAACCAATTACAATCAAGCAATCACATTGTTTAATTTCTTGTTTTGCTTCCTGAATTACTCTTTCTGGAAGAGATTCTCCAAATAAAATGGAAGAATTTTTTATCACCCCACCACATTGACATCTAGGTGGGATAATACCAGAAATTAGAAATTTTTGCACATATTCAAGAGGAATATCGTCTCCACAATCCATACAAAAATTTCTTTGATACGTCCCATGCAATTCAATTACCTTACTATTCCCTGCAATCGAGTGCAGATAATCAATATTTTGCGTAATTACTGCTTTTAGCTTATTGTGTTTGTTTTCAAGCATAGCTAACGCAGTATGCGTAGCATTTGGTTCAGCTTCTGATATCATTTTACTTGATTCTTTGGCCATAGTCCAATATTTTGCTGGATCCTCTAAAAAGCCTTCATAGGAACCATATTCATATGGATCATATTTCTTCCAGATTCCGTCTTTAGATCTAAAATCTGGAATCCCTGATTCGGTACTTACACCTGCTCCAGTAAAAGCGACTATATATTCAGATTCTGCAATAATAGCAATAGCTTTGTTTATCATGTCTTCCATTGCACTATACCTCCATATATTCTTCTACCTTAAGATACAGAAATTCGGGATATTCTTCATAAGCTATCTGATGGTAGAATATGATTAATGAATACTGCAACGTCAACTTATAAGATTTAAAAAGAAAAATAAACCTGACCTATTTGAAACCAGAAAAGAGGTTTCAACAAGAAGTATACTAAAGTGGTCCATATATTACTCGAATAAGGGAGATAACGTAAAATGAGGCGTCATCAAGAACTAGATGAAAATCCTGCCCCCTGTCTATCAAGAAGTACAGCTTTTTGCATTGATGGATGTTTTAATTTTCTTCCCTGTTACTTTTTCTGGAAAGATAATATTAGACATGGACAAAGCATTGGAAAAGGCTTACTAGGTCTCCGTGTAGTAAACTTCACTGAAAGAAAACCCATCACCTTATCAGACTCCTGCCTTAGGAACTGTTGCTCCTGTTGCCCTTTCTTAATATTTCTCACAAAAGGAAAACGACGATTTGGCGATTATGTAGCGGGAACCATCGTCATTAAAGATAAATAACTGGAGTATTATCAAACTAAATCATTATTTTTTTGAATGATTCAATGTATATGTGATGGTTAAGTATAAACGAATTTATCAAGAAAAAAGATCCCTTGACCCTTTGAAAACGAGATAAAACGGATTAGAATAACTCTATACGGTAATCTCGATGCTTAATTTATAGATGAGCTCTTTGTAGTTATCACTATTTCTTCTTATTTCGCCGTCTTCTTAGTATCATAACCCCTATTAAGGAGATTAGGGTAAACACTGGAATCCACCCTGAATTGGTGTAGGACGTTGAACTGACTATAACATAACAGGAGGCAGTTCCGCTTGCAGTCAAATTCCCCTCACAAGTAGCTATTACAAGGAGTTCACAATTTAAAAATTCCTCGTCTTCAACAATATTCACACTATTTGTATTCCAATAAAAACTGGTGTTTGTTAATTCTGTTGCAATTATTTGCCAAGTTCTGTTAATATCAATCGAATAGAAAAGCTGGTAGAAAATATCATGTTCTTCTGTATCCTGTGAAGCGATCCATTCTACTTCTACCGTTTTATTGATAGAAAACGACCCTTTTGGTGAAATGATAACTGGTTTGGTTAGAACATGTGGTAGAGGAAGAAAATTAGGCTGTGTTAGTGGATAAGGATCACTTATTTCGCCTTCCTCCTTATTTAGAGGGATTCTATAAGGTTGATCAATGAACCCATCTTTGTTGTCGTCAGGGCTTGTCCATTCCGGCCACCAGTAGTTGTATTCAATTGACATTGTATGAATGTCTGTCATACTTAGATATAGATCCATATTCATGCTATTGCCTATTAAATCGTTCCTAGATATACTAAAATCCTTGGATATCGTGATTCGTATCCCATAATAATAATTATTATAAATGACATTACCTCTTATACTAGTCCCGTTCGAGGCATATACTAGAATTCCTTTTGAGTTGTTGAAAATTGTATTGTTGCAAACTTCAATCTCCTTTTTATTAAAATCAAGATTGATTCCAGCACCATTATTATAGACTTTATTGAAGCTAATGGAAGATTCTTCATTGTTTCCATAATTAATTCCAGTACCACAGTCATAGATCGTATTATGCGAACAATCGATATTGTTACCATCACTGCTAATTATCCCCCTTCCATTTTGAAATATTGAATTTTCGATAATTTGTATATTCTGTCCATCAGCGAGTATTCCTATTTCGTTATCGTATATCGAATTATTGGTGATTACTCCGTTCCAGCTTCTCCAAAGCTCTATTCCTCGTTCTCCCCCTGTTAATATACAATTCCCGATCCGAAAGTGTAAATATGTTTCTTTTATGAAAATTAATATTCCATACCTATCTTCTCCAATTATGCTCAGATTACTTATTATGATCGGATTCGACTGACTACCATT